>JANYGV010000056.1 GCA_025359285.1 Burkholderiales bacterium | reverse complement strand
GATGAACGTTTTCACGCCCGGCTCAATATAACCATACAGCACAATCCGATCTTCACGAATGTCCACATACTCAGGCGCGAAGGTTGATTTTTTCGAGCCGATGGGTGGGGTGTATTTGTCGGGCATTTCGGCGTTTTCGGATGGCTCTTCGCCCTCGGTGGCTGCTCCATCACCCACGGGTTTTGCGGGTGCGGTGCGTGGCTCAGCCACAATCTCAAAGCCACCCGGCAGCAGGTCAACGATGGCGATATCACCTACACCCTCAGCGCCCTTGCCACCAACCAGCGAACGCATTTTCACCACCACTTCAATTTCTTCACCGAGCTTAACTCTGGTGATCGGCTTGCCGCTAAGGTCGGTGTATTCACGCAATACTTCAATGCCGTTTTTAATGTCTGTCGTCGGCGGTGCCCGATCAAAGCCCGACTGGTTTATCAAGTAATACGCGGTCAAATCGCTTTCGGCGGCGAATTGCACTTTGGCCGCTGCATCAGTCAAATTAGCGCGTGGCATCAATCCTGCGGGCAAGGTCAGCGGGCTTACTTTACCGTCTTTCAATATTTCCGCGATCGAGAATTTTGGATTCGCCGTATTCACTGATGCACTCGCATACGCATCCAGCGCCAGAATCGCGTAGCTCGAACTTAAGGTGTTGTATTGGCCCAATTGAATCGATTTCACCATCGTCGGCAACGCTTCCGGCGGCAATTTTTTCATGCGATCCGGGAAGTGTTTTGCGGTCAAATAAACCAGCTGCGCGTTATGAATCAGGCTGTCGTAAAAATATGCATAGCGCAATTGTTCCGGTGCCACAATTTTCACACCGGACATCAATGATTCTGCGGTCCTCAATTGCTTCATCTGCTGATACGCCGCCGCCAAATACGCAGCCGCCAAATCCTGTTTCCAGGTTTTGGCATACACCGCCTCCAGCCGCGCTTGCAGTGCCGCCGCATAGTTGGACGTGACTTTGCCCTCACGCGTGAGCAGATAAATCGCAAACGCCCGGATGCGCTCATCGGCCAGGGTCTTGCCGTCGGTTGCAGCCAATTGTTCCAAATAGCCTTCCGCCGCCTTCAACATGTCTGCCGGAATAACCTGGCCGCGTTCACGTGCTTCAATCAAAAATAGCGTCGCATACACACTCGCGAATTCGTTGACTTGCGCATTCGCGGCCCACATGCCGAAGCCACCTTCGGCATTTTGGCGTGCGCGTAGTGTAGCGATTAGCGTGGCCAGATTATCGGTTTCCTTTTGCTGCTTGAGTTTGCCAAATTCAGGCCGGTTACCCAACACGACTGCGGGCACGGCCATGCTCACCAACTGCTCGGTGCAGCTATACGGAAAACTGCCCAGATACGACGACAGCCCACCCGCAAGCGACAAGGGAACATGCGAAATGCCCGCGTCCAGTGTGCGGTATTCGGCGTAGAGGCTGCGCGTCACCGGTATCTCAATTTTCTTGTCTTTGAAATCACCCGCAATCAGGCTCGTCATGTACGGTACGGCGGGTCGCACGCTGATGTCCTCGCCGTATTTGCTGCTCTTAGCGCCAATACCCGCGCTGAAGGTGAGGGTGCCTGAACCCAATTTATCTTTGGCACGCACACGATATTTGGCAACACCTTCACGCAATTCGGCAATCGATAAATTTTGTTTGGCCTCACCGATTATTTCAAAATGGACGGAGCTAACAAGTGCCGCCGCCACCGACGCACCCTTGCCTGAGCCCACCAAATTATTCGCAATCCCCACACTCACATCGAACTCATCGCCCGGTGCGACCACCACGGGAACATTCGGCGACAACACAAAATCCCCCCGCGCGGTGGTCTTTTTCTCGGCCACGCCAATCGCATCATCCGACACTGCAACCATCATCACGCGCAAGCTTCCGTTGAAATAATTTGGTACCGTGTAAGAAAGCTCTTTCTCGGTCGGGCCGATATCAATCAAGCCGCTCCAATAGGTCACAGGCTTATCGCGTTTACGTTTAAACGGATTCAAATTTTTGCCAATCGCACCGGCTTGATCGCCGCCCGGTGCCGCTTGCGCCATCAGACGTTTGAACTCCGGCA
>JANYGV010000064.1 GCA_025359285.1 Burkholderiales bacterium | reverse complement strand
GCAATGACGTCAAACTGATGATTGAATTGGTCGCTTACTCTGCCACTAATTCATTATCAAACTCAGCCACTGACGCGGGTCTTGAGCCTAAACAGGCTGAAGAAGCAATCCCTGCGCCGGTCGCGGGTTCGGCTATTCCACCCGCAAGCGACCGACGACCATAACGTTTCCCCGTGCATCGAGCTGAATAACGACCGCCTCTCCAGACCGTGGCGGAACCCCAGTCAGCGCAGTAACGTTGACTTGATGAGTGATAAACACGGCGTTTTTGCCCGCTTTTTTATTCATTTGAATTAGGTTGGCTAATTTGCTTTTGACGCTGGCAGTTTGCCCGGCCTCGTTCTGGGCGGACTCAAAAAATGAATTGAGCGCGGACCATACTTTTGGCGGCCCTGTGGATGATGCTGCGCTGAATGCCAATGTGGCAGTGTCTACGCAACGGCACCAGGCCGAAGAAAAAACGTCGCCTATCGGGACACGATGCTCGCTGATTGCGCCACGCCAGCGCAACGCTTGGGCGCGGCCCTTTGCGCTAAGATTGCGTTGAGTGGCGCAGTCGCCGAGCGTAAAACCCGGTGGATCGCCAATCCCCGCCACGGTGCTGGTATGCCGCATGACGATGATGTAACCGCCGCGTTCTAATGCCGCCCATGTTTTGGCGTCGTTGATGTTGCTGCCGGGATTGTTAACACCATCAACATTACTCGCGCTAATAGCGTCGGCTGTTGCCGTTTCGGCCGCATGCAGCAAGCCCGTGCCGCTGATCAGTGCCGTTGCGAATCCTGCAAAGCACGCGACGGCACATGCTCGAAATCGAGCGCCAAACCCGCACCGTCTGAGAAAGGATTCTGGTCCGATGCGGGTGGTCCTTAACGACGATTCGCTATCGCTTGAGTAACGAGCTTAGGGCGTCCTGGATCATGCTGTGATCTTGCGGTACTTGCCCGTCCGGCGTGACGTGGTTGACGAGCTGCGGCAAAATTTGCGCGAGCCCGCCGGTGACATCGCCGCGAGACATACCCAGATGGCTGGCTATTTCGGCGATTTTGTCCTGCCCAAACACATCGCTAACCTGATCGCCGCTGACGGGCATGTTTTCGCCTTTGCTCACCCATGAATCCGCGATGTGACCAAGCCCGCCTTTTTGAAACGCATCCAAAATGCCACTCAGCCCGCCCACACTCGGTGCGGCTGCGCTCGCTTGTCCGCCGCCCAGCATGCCTCCGAGCATGCCGCCCAATCCGCCACCACCCGTGCTGCCGCCCGACTTGTTCATCAGCATCTGCAATGCCAACTGCATCAACGGACTATTGCCTTGTTGGCCTCCGCTACCACCACCCAGTACGCTGCCCAATACACTGTCAAGTAACCCCATGATTCGCCCCTTAAAAGTAAGTCAATCCAAAACGTAGCTCCTAGCCTGGTAAACGGTCGTGGTGCACCGCCGAAGTCGAGTATAGCCGCAGCGCTCAAAGACAACAGAGCACGATGAAACGCGATGCGACGTCGCCAAAGATTACTTTACCCTGAAGTCAAATCCAAGACTGTGAATTCGTTGTTTCATATCAACCATAGCGGCGGGCACTGCAACAGGGTCGCCGCGAATCGACAGTTCGATCAAACGCCCGCCCGCTGCGGTGGTCAGAAATTGCGGCAAACTGGAAAGCTTGGTGGTCGGATAGTGTTTGACAATATGATTCATCGCATCGAGTAAATCGCTTTCACCTGCGCGTTCCACCAGAATAATTTCTTCAGCAAATGGCGTTTGGTGGAACAAGGAGGCGTACTTTGTTTCCAGCACCCAGCTCATCATCGGCCACGCCATTTCGGGAAAGCCTGGCAAAAAGTGATGATCGCCACACGAGAACGCAGCAATTCGATTAAACGGATTAGGAATGATGGTCGAGCCGAACGGAAATTCAGCCATCAGCACCCGATTGGGATATGCCGCTGCGCCAAACCGGGCTTCAATTTCGGCCACGGCGTCCGGATGCCGGTAGAGATCGACCCCCAGCGCCGCCGCAGCACATTGGCGCGTGTAGTCATCCGGGGTCGCACCGATGCCGCCGAAGCTAAAGACAATGTGATCGCTGGCCATCGTCTGTCTGAGGGTCGCGATAATACGTTCAGGCTCATCGCCCACATAGTGCGCATAGGACAGCGATAGCCTATGATTTCCCAGCACTTCAATGAGCTTGGCCAGATGCTTGTCCTGGCGTTTACCAGACAAAATCTCATCGCCAATGATGATCGCGCCAAAGGTTCGTTGCATATTTAAAACCAGAAATTAACAGCCTAAATCTAAAAGAAAGACCAGGCATCAAATAAACAAAATCTAATAAAAAGGGGGCTTCAGCGAAGCCCCCGATTTGAAGCGCCTGCAACTTGACGGCTATATTATTTTGTTGCTGGGGCTGGCGTTGCGGTTGGGGATACCACAGGGGGGGCGGCAGGTAGAGCCGCTTTTGGCGCGGGGCTCAGCACATCAACCAGCTCGACATCAAAAATGAGGGTTGAGTTAGGCGCAATCGGGCCAACGCCGCGCTCGCCATAGGCCATTTGTGGCGGGATGATAAGGGTGCGCTGACCTTTTGGTTTCATGCCGACGACACCTTGATCCCATCCTTTAATAACGCGACCTGCGCCAAGCATGAAACTGAACGGGGCAGGGCGATCACGCGAGCTATCAAATTTAGTGCCTTTACCATCGGGTTTGGACGGGTCATAAATCCAGCCGGTGTATTGCACAGCGACTGCCTGGCCGCTGACGGCTGCCTCACCCGTGCCCACAGAACGGTCACGTGAAATCAGCTCGGTGACGGTGGCCGGGAAAGTTTCGGCTTTCGCGTCTGATTTGGCGTTGTTAAGCGGCTTCAATTCCGCGCCGCCTTTTGAGGCTTTCAAGGGTGTTGGGAATGGCGCGGGCGTGCCTGCTGGCAGCGGTGTGGGTGACATGGTGCCAGCGCTGCCGACTGGTGGCATGGGCACACCGACAGAGCCGGGTGTCGGTGGCGTGGGCATTTGCGTTGCTTTACCGGCGACTATCGGCGTGGGAACCGGAGCTGAAGCGGGTGAGCTGGTGGTTTGCGCATTGGCCTGCGCGGCGAGGGTGCCGATTGACACACCCACCGTAGCGGCGAGCGAAAGTGTTTTTAGATGTTGTAATGAAATCATGTGTTCCTCTGAGGAAAATAAAAAATACTAAGCGGGTAAAGGTGGTCGGTGGGGTTGAGGGTAATGCCGAAGGTATTGCCTAAAATATTCTGGTCACGGATAGCGATGAGCATTCGCCTACAGTCGAATAGCAGCGCGGTTAAACTTTGAAAACGCATGATACGCTGCTAATCAAGTTAATAAGCGTATGCATGTTGCCATGCCAATGCCGGGGCTGTAAGGCGTGCGAATTTGAATCACCGCACGGCTCAGGCTAGCCTAGGCGATTGTGAACAAAATTAAGCCATATTGGTAAGACCATCCCGAGGGCGACAAGTTCGTTCGAATCTTTGGTTTCGGAGGACGCTGCTCTGGCGTTGCGTTCAGCAACCGCGTTGGCTTGAGTTCACGTTGCGCCATATAAATTTTGTGCGCGACGCGACGCATAAGTTTAAGGCGCTCAAGCCGAAAAGCTGCCGAATGATTAGTGGACGACTATTTCTAGACCCGCTGCATTTGTGTAGATTAAGTTTTAGTGGCTTGGGCGGTAACGCCGCTTGACAATATCAGGTGTTCGCCCTCGTATCCGCGATTCACTTACTGCAAATCAACGCATTCAAATGCGATCTCGCGAAGTTGGCACAGTCCCTGCAAAATTTAGATAGTGCATTCCAACCGCAGTAAGTCACAACAAAAGCTTGTTAACTCCAAATAACGATTTCCAAATCGCTCACATATTCACCTAAACGGAACGGCACGAATAAAAGTATTTGTAGACTAAGCTTGTTGGCAATTGCGGTGCAATCAGGCATCGCGTTCGCACAATCGACATCGGCTCCAGCGGCACCGCCAGAAAAAAGTCGAGGCTATGATCGTCACCGGCACGCACATCACAGGCTTGAAGGCGATTGACAGTCCTTCGCCGGTTCAGGTTCTTGACGTTGCCGCCTTGGAGCGAACGGGTCAGCCGGATCTGATTCAAGCGCTGGCACAAAACCTCCCTTCTTTCACCGCGCAGGCATTCGGCGGCGATACCGCCAACCTGACGTTGTCAGCGAAAGTGCGCGGCCTGAGCCCTAATCACACGCTGGTATTGATAAATGGCAAACGTCGCCACACCACCGCAAACCTCGCGGTGTTGGCTGGCGCACATCAAGGCGGCGCTGCGGCTGATCTGAGTTTTATTCCCGTTGCCTCCATTGAGCGTATCGAGGTGTTGCAAGAAGGTGCGGCCGCACAACACGGCACCGACGCGATTGCGGGTGTGGTCAACATTATTTTGAAATCTGCCGATGAAGGCGGCTCGGTTGCCGTCACCGGAGGCAAATATTTTGATGGTGGTGGCCCGACTGCTGATATATCAGCCAATATCGGCGTGAAGCCGTTTGAAAAAGCACTGCTTTACCTCAGCGCTGAATCGAAATATCACGGTTGGAGTGATCGTGGCGGGATTGATCCACGCTTGATTGATCCGGGTGTTTTAGCGGCACAGCCAACTATTCATAATTTTCCTGGCTATCCGCATGTGAATCACATTTCAGGTGATACCGCGTATCACGTTAGTATTTTATCGGCTAATTTTGGGCTAATTCTGGGCGGTGCAACCGAGTTTTATAGCGTTGCCACTTATGGCCAGAAGAAGGGGCAGGCCTATGTAAATTATCGTACTCCATCGCGCCTGCGCGCGGTTTATCCGAACGGAGTTAACACCAGCGAAGCGCTGAAGGAAGAAGATGATGCGTTGACCGCCGGGTTCAAGGGCGAGATGGCGGGCTGGAACTAGGACTCGAGCACCGTTTATGGGAAGTCTGATGAAAAGATCAGCACCATAAATTCCGGAAACGTTTCATCGTTTGCCGATACGGGCTCTACGCCGAAAGATTTTCATGCAGGTGATTTTATTGCCAGCCAATGAACTAACAACCTTGATGTCAGCCGCGAGTTTGACATCGGCACCAAGGCACCGCTCAGCGTTGCGTTTGGATTTGAGCAACGCACAGACACGTATGAAATCGGCGCCGGTGAGGCGACCTCACGCTATAAAAAGGGTGCCCGATCTTTCCCAGGATTCTCACTCACTGACGCGGGTGAGCGTCTCCGTACCAACATTGCGGGTTACGTTGATATGGTTGATATGACCGCCTCCCCGATTGAAAATTTAAAACTGGACGCGGCAGCGCGAGTCGAGCAATACAGCGATTTTGGTAACGCCACCGTGAGTGAGCTCACCGCGCACGATGACTTCACAAAGGAGTTCGCTTTACGCGGTACCGTTAGGAATGGTTTTATAGCGCCGACGTTGGCAGAGGAGTATTACTCGGCCACAAACGTTTCGCCATTTTCCGCTTTTGTGCCGTTGGCACCCAATTCGCCGGGCGCAAAGCGCATCCCACTGATGAAATCATAATCCTATCTTGGCAGAACAGTTCAACTGGTTGATTACAAAAGCGGGCTTGAATTTGCCCCGCCTGCGCCGCCGCGCTATAATCTAGGGGTTGTAATTGCGAAACATTGAATATCCAGAATGGCTGACATGAGAAAACGTTTCGTGATTGGTAACTGGAAGCTCAATGGTGGACTCGCTGCAAATGCTGCGTTACTAGACAAAATTAATCTAGGGGTAGGCATAAACGCAGGCAAAACGGAAGCCGGAGATCAGTCTAAGTCTTGCGGCGTTTGTGTGCCTTCTATTTATTTGGCGCAAGTACAACACCAGCTTGCCGATGGATTCGTGGATTGGGGCGCGCAGGATGTAAGCCGTTTTGCGGCGGGCGCGTACACAGGCGAAGTTTCAGCGAAAATGACGGCCGAATTTGGTTGTCGATATACGATTGTGGGTCATTCGGAACGTCGGGCAGTATTTGGCGATTCGGATGCGGCGGTTGCCGAAAAATTTGGTAATGCAAAAAACGCCGGGTTAGCGCCGATTTTGTGTGTGGGCGAAACCTTGGAGGAGCGTATCGCAGGCCGGACTGAAATTATTATCATGCGGCAGTTGCGCGCAATAACAGATAAGTTCGGTGGGGCAGGTTTGGATGGCGTCATTTTGGCTTACGAGCCAGTATGGGCAATTGGTACGGGGAAAACAGCCACACCAGCGGAAGCAGAAGCGGTACATGCGTTTTTAAGAGCAGAAATTAGCAAGTTTGATCTGGAAATTGCGGCGAACATTCCCATTTTGTATGGGGGCAGCGTCAAAAAATCCAATGCAACAGAATTGTTTGCGATGCCCAATATCGATGGTGGTTTGATTGGCGGTGCATCGCTGGTAGCAGAAGAGTTTTTAGGAATTTGGCATGCGCTTTAATGTGTTTTAGTGCAAGGTTGAATTCAGTCGGTATTTGAGCAAACGTAGTTAGGAAAATGAAATGTTGGCAAACGCTATTTTAATTATTCATTGCATCTTGGCCTTGGCTATTATTGTGTTGGTACTACTGCAGCATGGCAAAGGCGCGGATATGGGCGCTGCTTTTGGCAGTGGTTCAGCGGGTAGTCTGTTCGGGTCATCTGGGGCCGCGAATTTTTTATCGCGCTCCACCGGAATCTGCGCCGCCCTCTTTTTTGCAACCAGCCTCGGCCTTACTTACTTTCATGCGCCAAAAATTGGCGGTGGAGTCATGGGCGGCGGCGTGATGGATGGTGTTTCGGCGCCGGCAGCGAAAACCGAACCGGGTAAAATTGAGGCCAAGGACGCGAGTGCCATTCCTGCACCTGTTGCCCCCGCCAGTGGCGCTGCGCCAGTAGCGCCAGTAGCGCCAGCGCCCTTAGCTATACCAGCGCCTGTGGGGGCTGGTGATGGAAAACTCGAATCAAAGCCGCAACAGATTCCGAAGTAAAATTGATGTCAAGTGAGCTGAAGTTAGGCTCAGTGTACGTAATGCCGTCGTGGTGAAATTGGTAGACACGCTATCTTGAGGGGGTAGTGGCGAAAGCTGTGCGAGTTCGAGTCTCGCCGACGGCACCATGTTTTGCATTGGTTTAAATGGTTTTGGGTGATGCGCCCTCTGCATCATCGTTGGAAGCGCTAAAACTTGCTGCTTTTTTTGTTATCAAGGTTTGCTGCGTTGCAGCAATGTGCTTTAAAATCAAGCGATCATCTCTAGAAGCATCAGATTCAAACCCGTGTCACAAAATCACTCCAAACCACTCATCAAGTATGTTGAATAACTACTTCCCGATTCTGATTTTTATCATTGTGGGCATTGCTATTGGCGTGCTGCCATTAGTGATGAGCAAAGGCTTGACCATGCTGCTGGGAAACGATAACCCGGATGCCCAAAAACTATCGCCTTACGAGTGCGGCTTTGAAGCTTTTGAAGACGCTCGCATGAAGTTTGATGTGCGCTATTACCTGGTTGCCATTCTATTTATTTTGTTTGACCTTGAGATCGCGTTCATGTTTCCGTGGGCGATTGTGTTGCAAGAAATTGGCTGGTTCGGGTTTAGTGCGATGATGGTTTTTCTGGGCATTCTCGTGATTGGCTTTATTTACGAGTGGAAAAAAGGCGCACTTGATTGGGAGTAGCCGTACTTTTAATTTTGCAAGAGCTGAAAACCTTGAACGCTTTTTTTCGTCTTAGTATTGACGTTACTAACTTGCCTAAACAGTCATATTGTTTTAAATCCATAGCTGCATCATTGCGCTGTAATAAAGATTGCGTAGCGTCGAGTTAATCCTCCGCACAATCCATTGGAGATTCATCATGCCGGACGGCAGCAGCGTTGCAAAGAGTGCTTCAAACAGTTCAAATAGCTCACTAAGCAGTGCATCATCGAGCGCGTCATCAAGCCTGACACAGCAAGGATTCGTCACCACCTCTATCGACTCGCTCCTTAACTGGAGCCGCACAGGTTCTATGTGGCCGATGTCGTTCGGGCTCGCCTGTTGCGCGGTGGAGATGATGCACGCCGGTGCGTCGCGTTACGATCTTGATCGTTTCGGTATTGTGTTCCGCCCCAGTCCACGCCAGTCGGATGTGATGATTGTGGCCGGCACGCTGTGCAACAAGATGGCTCCCGCGTTGCGTAAGGTTTATGACCAGATGGCCGAGCCACGCTGGGTGATTTCGATGGGTTCTTGCGCCAATGGCGGCGGCTATTATCATTATTCCTATTCTGTGGTGCGCGGCTGTGACCGCATCGTGCCAGTGGACGTTTATGTGCCCGGCTGCCCGCCCACAGCTGAAGCGCTGCTGTACGGCATTATTCAGTTGCAAAACAAAATCAAACGTACTAACACGATTGCGAGATAGATCCTATGTCCGCAAAGCTAGATGCCCTGAAAGCCAATCTGGGCGCCGTTCTTGGTGCAATCCCCGATGGCGCTTCCTGCAAAGTGATGATAGATCGAGAGCAGATTATTGTTGATGTGAAGCCAGCGAGTTTAGTGGCCATCATGTCGGCATTTCGCGATGACGCCACGCTGGGCTTTAGTCAGTTAATCGATGCGTGTGGCATGGATTACGCCGAATTCGGTGGCGCTGAAGAAAGCAGCAAATCAGGTTCACGTTTTGCAGTTGTCTATCAATTACTTTCCGTTCAGCACAACTGGCGCATCCGCGTCCGCGCCTATGCGGCGAACGATGATTTCCCGCTGCTCGATTCGGTTATTGGCGTCTGGGCATCGGCTAATTGGTATGAGCGCGAGGCATTCGATTTATACGGCATCGTGTTTGACGGCCATCCTGATTTGCGTCGTCTACTCACCGATTACGGCTTCGTTGGTCATCCGTTCCGCAAAGATTTCCCCGTTTATGGCACGGTTGAAATGCGTTACGACCCCGAGCAAAAGCGCGTCGTGTATCAGCCGGTGACGATTGAACCACGTGAAATTGTGCCGCGCGTGATTCGCGAAGAGCATTACGCCCACGGCGCCGGAAAAAGCATGGGTGGCAAAAGCGTGGGCGGGAAATAATCATGCCGGAAATTAAAAACTACACGATGAATTTCGGGCCGCAACATCCCGCCGCGCACGGCGTATTGCGTCTGGTGCTGGAACTGGATGGCGAAGTCGTACAACGTGCCGATCCGCATATCGGTCTGTTGCATCGCGCGACTGAGAAGCTTGCGGAGACGCGCACTTTTATCCAAAGCGTGCCCTACATGGATCGCCTTGACTATGTGTCGATGATGGTCAACGAGCACGCGTATGTAATGGCAATTGAAAAATTGGTGGGTGTAGACGTGCCGGTGCGCGCGCAATACATCCGCGTAATGTTTGATGAAATTACCCGTGTGCTGAATCACTTGCTCTGGCTCGGCGCGCACGCGCTTGATGTGGGTGCGATGACGGTGTTTTTGTATGCCTTCCGCGAGCGCGAAGATTTGATGGATTGCTACGAAGCGGTATCCGGCGCGCGCATGCACGCCGCCTACTATCGCCCCGGCGGTGTGTATCGCGATCTGCCAGATCGTATGCCGCAGTACACCACCATGCAGGGCCGTAATGCGGAAGCCATGAGGCGGCTCAACGAAAATCGTCAAGGATCGCTCCTCGATTTTATTGACGATTTCACCAAGCGCTTCCCGAAATATGTCGATGAATACGAAACGCTGTTAACCGATAACCGCATCTGGAAACAGCGTCTGGTGGGCATTGGTGTGGTCTCGCCGGAACGCGCACTCCAGCTTGGCTTCACCGGCCCAATGCTGCGTGGTTCCGGTATCGCGTGGGATTTGCGCAAGAAGCAGCCGTATGAAGTTTATGACAAGATGGATTTCGATATTCCGATTGGTACTAACGGCGATTGTTATGACCGTTATCTGGTGCGCGTGCAGGAAATGCGCGAGTCAAACAAAATCATCAAGCAATGTGTGGATTGGCTGCGCGCAAATCCTGGCCCCGTGATTACGGTTGACCATAAAGTTGCGCCGCCTTCGCGTGAAAACATGAAGGCCAATATGGAAGAGCTGATTCACCACTTCAAGCTCTTCACCGAAGGCATGCATGTGCCGCCGGGTGAGGTTTATTCGGCGGTGGAGCATCCGAAGGGCGAGTTCGGTATTTATCTCGTTTCCGACGGTGCGAACAAACCGTATCGCTTGAAAATTCGCGCGCCGGGCTTTCCCCATTTGGCGGCGCTTGATGAGATGTCGCGCGGCCACATGATCGCAGATGTGGTAACGATCATTGGTACGCAGGATATTGTGTTCGGGGAAATTGACCGATGAACGAACGTGTAATCGACAGCAAAGTCATTAATATTGCGGATATCAAGCTCCAGCATTTTTCGCAGGGTGACAAATTTGAATGTAGCGCAGAGCGCATCGGCCCGCTGCTGGGCGCAAAAGATTTGGGCTATTCATACGACGTGGTGCCGGCTGGTAAAAGCTCATGTCCCTTCCACAGCCATCGCGCTGAAGAAGAAATGTTTTTTATTGTTAGAGGCGAAGGCACATTGCGCTACGGCAATGAAGCCCGAAAAATTCGCGCCGGAGATTTTATTTGCTGCCCTACCGGCGGTCGCGAAACGGCGCATCAGATCATCAATGATTCCAATGCGGAGCTGGCCTACATTTCGGTCAGTACCATGATGCCCGCCGAAGTTTGCGAATACCCTGATTCGAAAAAAGTCGGTGCGTTTGGTGGAACAGGAGCTGAGCGTCTGCGTCACATGACGCATTACGAGCAAAGTGTTGAATATTGGAAAGGTGAATAGCTGTGTTGTCTGATGTTGCCAAGAAAAAAA
>JANYGV010000020.1 GCA_025359285.1 Burkholderiales bacterium | reverse complement strand
ACCGAATTCACTTATGGATCGTTGGTATTGGAAATCGATGGCGCATGGTTGACGCCAACGCTGTCCAGCGGCCTGCTGCCGGGCGTGATGCGGGCTGAGCTGCTGGCGCGCGGCGAGATCGCAGCGCGCACATTGATGATGGACGATTTGGCGCGCGCGCAATCGATATGGTTTATCAATTCCGTACGCGGGTGGATTCGCGTTGAACTGTTAACCGCGAAAGAATGAGATGCAGATTATTGCCGCCATTATTTTTGCACTGGCCTTGATTCACACCTTCGCGGCCAAGACCTTTGAACGGCTTGCGCACCGACATCCGAAGCACGCCGGCTTGCTGCATTTTTTGGGCGAGGTCGAGGTCGTATTCGGGTTGTGGGCGTTTGTGCTGATTGTGGCAATGGCCGTCGTGGTGGGCGGTGACGAGGCGATCAAATATGCGGAATCGCGGCAGTACACCGAGCCGCTGTTTGTATTCGTGGTGATGGTGATCGCCGCATCGCGCCCGGTGCTTGAAAGCGTTGAGGCGCTGGTGCTGTTGATCGCAAAATTCGCGCCGATGCGAAGTGCGGTGGCCCAGGTCTGGCTCGGATTGGCACTGGTGCCGTTGATTGGCTCGTTGATTACTGAGCCAGCCGCCATGACGCTCGCCGCGTTGATGCTGCTGCCGCAGATTTTCCATCAGGACATGCCTGAAAAGCTGAAATACGCGGCCCTGGGCGTGCTCTTCGTCAATATTTCGATCGGCGGCACGCTCACCTCATTCGCGGCCCCACCCGTGTTGATGGTGGCCGCCACATGGCAATGGGACAGCACATTTATGGTCACCCATTTCGGCTGGAAGGCGACGATTGCGGTGATCGTTAATGCGACTCTCACCACGATTCTGCTGCGCAAGCATATTCTAGTCATTGACGAGCCAATCGCCGAGGCGGGGCAACGCAAAGCGCCGCTGCTGGTCAAAATAATTCATCTGTCGTTTCTAGCCGCGACGGTAGTGTTCGCCCATCATCCGGTTATTTTTCTGGGTCTGTTCCTGTTGTTTCTGGGTTTCACCCAAGCCTATGCGCAGTTCCAGTCAACGCTGGTACTAAAGCAAGGTCTACTCGTCGGATTTTTCCTGGCGGGTTTGGTGGTGCTTGGCGGCATGCAGCAATGGTGGCTACAGCCAATCGTCGCCACGTTGCAGCCGATCGCATTATTTTTTGCGGCCCTTGGCCTCACGGCGATTACGGACAACGCCGCGCTGACATACTTGGGCTCCACTATTGAGGGCATGTCTGAGGCGGCAAAATATATGCTGGTGGCAGGCGCGATTGCGGGCGGCGGCTTGACCGTGATCGCCAATGCGCCCAATCCTGCGGGCGTGGCGCTGTTGAAAAGTGGTTTTCAGGACGAATCAATTGGCATGGCAGGATTACTGCTGGGTGCGGCGATTCCAACCATGGTCGCGGCGATTGTGTTTCTTGTTTTGTAACGCATGTTGCGGTGATGCCGCGTGCACCCAGCCTTTGCAACTCGTATGGTGATAATCTTTTGAATGCCTTTGTTAAAAATGAGCCAAAAGTTTTTTGATCTTGTTGAAATTAGGACGAAATGCAAACACCTGCGCCACCCGAACAACATGAACTGAATATCGTTTCTGACATCATCTGCCCGTGGTGCTACATCGCCAAAAAACAACTGGCCTTGGCACTGACCTTAGCGTTCGAAACCACACCATCAGCGCCGCAATTCGATGTGACCTGGCGGCCATTTGAGCTGAATCCCGACATGCCCATCAACGGCGTGGATCGCGTTACTTACCGCACCCAAAAATTTGGTTCATGGGCGCGATCGCAGGCGCTTGATGCTGATGTCGCCGATGCGGGCAAGCGAGTCGGGATCAGCTTTCGCCATGATTTGATGGCGCGCACGCCGAACAGCTTTCAAGCCCATCGCTTGATCTTGCTGGCCGGACATGATGATAGGCAAAATGCGGTGGTGGATGCATTGTTCAACGCTTACTTCACCGAGGGGCGCGACGTGGGCGAAACGTCGGTGCTGGTAGAAATTGCTAACGAGGTCGGACTTGACCCCAAGCGGGCGTTAAAATTTCTGCTCAGCAACGTCGGCGCGGATGAAATCCGTCGCCAGGAACAATCCGCGATCAACGCCGAAATTTCAGGCGTGCCGACATTTATTCTCGATGGCGACGTCATCTTTTCAGGCGCAGTGGGTGCCGAGGCGATGGCGACATATTTTCGGAAAGCCGTAAAAAAATAAAATGTCGTTTGCGATCAATTTTTTCGATCAACTCTCTCGATCAATTTCGCTTGGAGTCAAAACATGATTCGCTTCGCCGCCTTTGCCGCATCCGCCACATTTGCGACTTCCGCCGCATTTTTCTCCATTTTTCATGTCCTGCCTGCCGCCGCCAGCGACGCGTTAAGCACCATCGCCGAACGCTCGGCATTCCAAAAAACCGGACGCTACGACGAGGTCATTCAGCTTTGCGCGGCTTATCAAAAAGCTTATCCAAAACAAGTGCGATGCCAGGAATTCGGGCGCACGCCAGAAGCCCGTCCGATGATGGCGCTGATCGCTACACGCACCGGTGCATTGACGGCAACAGAAGCGAAGAAGCGCAACATCCCGGTGTTGCTGGTACAAGGCGGCATTCACGCGGGCGAAATTGACGGCAAAGATGCAGGATTTCTGGCCTTGCGCGCAGCGTTGGATAATACCGCTGCCAAGGGCGCGCTGGACAAGCAGGTGCTGATATTTGTGCCGGTTTTCAATGTTGATGGTCACGAACGATTCGGCAAATGGAATCGCCCCAATCAGCGCGGGCCGGTAGAAATGGGCTGGCGTACGACAGCGCAAAATTTCAACCTGAATCGCGATTATGCCAAGGCCGATGCGCCCGAAATGCAGGCGATGCTGCGGCTGGTGAATGCTTGGGATCCGCTCGCCACGGTGGATTTACATGTGACCGATGGCGCGCAGTTTGAGCATGATATCTCCATTACGGCTGAGCCCGTACATGCCGGGGATGCGGAGCTTCGCAAATCGGGCACAGCGTTACGAGACGCGGTGATCAGCGATCTGGCCGCACAGGGCTCGCTGCCGCTATCGTTTTATCCTTCGTTTGTGGTCGATGATGATCCTTCATCCGGCTTTACGGATGGCGTCGCCCCACCACGTTTTTCCACTGGATATTTCTTCACCCGCAATCGGCTGGCCATGTTGGTCGAAACACATTCGTGGAAAGACTATCCCACCCGCGTCCGTATTACGCGCAACACAGTGGTGTCGCTACTGTCGCAAGTTGCGGCGCATGGGGACGAGTGGCTGAAGACCGCAAAGGCCGCCGATGCGCGCGCGGCGGGGGTCGCGGGTCAAGCGGTGGTGCTGAGCTACAAGACCAGCGATAAAGCGCGCATCATCGATTTTAAAGGCTACGAATATACGCGCACGATGTCGGATATTTCGGGTGCCTTGATGACACGTTACGACGAGGCAAAACCGCAAATCTGGAAGCTCGCGTTACGCGATGACATCCAACCCGAT
>JANYGV010000374.1 GCA_025359285.1 Burkholderiales bacterium | reverse complement strand
GCCGATATCAAGAAGGAACTTTACGTCGGCATGGTGGTGGACCGTGCCTCGCAACGCGTGGTGCTGATGGCTTCATCTGAGGGCGGTATGGACATCGAGCACGTTGCCGAGCACACGCCCGAGAAAATTTTTAAGGTGGCGATTGATCCGGGCAAAGGTTTGTCGGATGCGGAAGGCGATGATGTTGCCCGCAAAATTGGTGTGCCAGAAGTCGCGGTGCCACAGGCGCGTGCCTTCATGCAATCGCTTTACAAAGCGTTCGTGGAATGTGATTGTTCGCTAGCTGAAATCAACCCGCTGATTTACACCGGCGACAACAAAGTATTAGCGCTCGATGCGAAATTGAATTTTGATTCCAATGCGCTCTATCGTCACCCTGAAATTGTTGCGATGCGCGATCTGGATGAGGAAGACCCAGCTGAAGTTGAGGCCAGTAAATTTGATCTGGCTTACATTTCGCTCGATGGCGATATTGGTTGTTTGGTCAACGGTGCGGGCCTCGCGATGGCCACCATGGACGTGATCAAGTTGTACGGTGGTTCGCCCGCCAACTTTCTTGATGTAGGCGGTGGTGCCACAACTGAGAAAGTCACCGAAGCATTTAAAATCATGCTGAAAAATCCTTCGCTTAAAGCGATTTTGGTCAACATTTTCGGCGGCATTATGAAATGCGACGTCATCGCCAATGGCGTTATTTCCGCCGCGCGCGAAGTGCAATTAAAAGTGCCGTTGGTGGTGCGCATGAAAGGCACCAACGAAGAACTCGGCCGCCAAATTCTGAAAGATTCAGGCTTGCCGATTATCTCGGCGAACAATATGGCGGAAGCCGCTGAACGTGTCGTGGCAGCTGCAAAAGACCAAGCTGCAAAGGGAACCCAATAATGAGCATCTTGATCAATAAAAATACCAAAGTTATTACCCAAGGCATCACCGGTAAAACCGGCATGTTTCACACCAAAATGTGCAAGGAATATGCGAACGGTGCCAATTGTTTTGTCGCGGGCGTGACGCCTAAAAAAGGCGGCCAGTCGTATGAGGGCATTCCGATATTTGAAACCGTGGCAGAGGCTATCAAGCAAACCGGTGCCACCGCATCCGTGATCTATGTGCCACCGCCTTATGCGGCTGCTGCAATTGATGAGGCCGTTGATGCCGGTTTGGAATTGGTCATCTGTATTACCGAAGGCATTCCGGTTCAGGACATGATCAACACCCGCTACAAAATGCGCGGCAAGAGCACGATCTTGATCGGGCCAAATTGCCCCGGTGTCATTACGCCTGAAGAGATCAAGATCGGCATCATGCCGGGCCACATCCACAAAAAAGGTCGCATCGGCGTGGTCTCGCGCTCCGGCACCTTGACTTACGAAGCGGTCGGCCAATTGATGGATTTGGGCCTTGGCCAATCCACCTGCGTCGGTATTGGCGGCGACCCGGTGAATGGCATGAAGCATCTGGACGTTATGAAATTATTCAACGATGACCCGGAAACGGACGCGGTCATCATGGTGGGTGAAATCGGCGGCGATGATGAAGAAACCTGCGCACGCTGGATGAAAGATCACATGAAAAAACCCGTGATTGGTTTCATCGCGGGCGTGACCGCACCCGCTGGAAAACGCATGGGCCACGCCGGTGCGATCATTTCGGGCGGCAAAGGCACCGCGCAGGAAAAATTGGCGGTCATGGAAGAATGTGGCATTAAAGTCACTAAAAACCCAGCTGATATGGGCAGATTATTAAAGTCTGTTTTGTAGAAAATCAGCAATTGGAAACTAACGGGGCGCGCAGCATTGCGTGCCCCGTTTGCATTTTCGATTGTCAAGCTTAACCCCATGCGTTTTTTGCACACATTGGTCACAGTAATATTCGTAGTTCAAACAGAAACAAAAAATTTTTGTAAATTTAGTTGAAAGCGCTCATGTCATCTCCCTATCCGCATTTGCTTGCTCCGCTGGACCTTGGATTTACGACCCTAAAAAACCGTGTGTTGATGGGCTCGATGCACACTGGGCTGGAAGATAAAGCTAAAAATTTCCCTGCGCTTGCAGCTTATTTTGCGGAGCGTGCGCGTGGTGGCGTAGGCCTGATCGTGACCGGTGGCTTTGCGCCAAACGTGGAAGGCTGGTTAACGCCGTTCGGCTCGCGCTTGGCGTCCTCGCGTGCGGCGAAAACACATCACATCATTACCGATGCCGTGCATAAGGAGGGTGGCAAAATCGCGCTGCAAATTTTGCATGCGGGGCGCTATGGCTACTCACCGTTTTCAGTTGCGCCGTCAAAAATAAAATCACCGATCACGCCGTTCACGCCGCGTGAATTATCGTTACGCGGTATTGAGCGGCAGATTAAAT
>JANYGV010000352.1 GCA_025359285.1 Burkholderiales bacterium | reverse complement strand
TTCTGCATGCGCCGCGTTGCAGCGTGTTTCATCCACATCCTCAATCCGCACTCGCCACGTTCCGCCGTGCGCTTTGGCGTCTAAATAGCTGGCGAGCGCCGCCACCAGTGAGCCAAAATGCAGGGGACCGCTGGGGCTGGGCGCAAAGCGACCGATATATTCGGGCGGATTATTCATGTTTTGTTCACTTTTTGTTCACGCCATGCTCACATTATTCACGTTATGATTTTGACCTTATTTTGAAGAAAGACGCGCACATGATTTATCGAATTTCTGAGGCGAGCGACTGGGCCAGTGCGAAATTGAATGGCGAATTCGCGAGCGCCGATTTGACTCTGGAAGGATTTATTCACTGCTCAGAACAGCATCAGATCTTGCGCACCGCGACGAAATATTACACAGGTAAAAAGCCGCTGCTGCTTCTAGAAATTGACGACACAAAAATTGCGAATATCCTGAAGCGTGAAGATTCTGTCGGACGCGGCGAGCTATTCCCCCATGTATTTGCGCCTATTCCGCTCAGCGCCATTACGCGGCATTTTGAGTTTGTGGAGACGAGCGCAGGCTTTGTTTTACCGTTTTAAGATGCAAATTCAGGTAAAAAAACTTGCTACCAATTTTTCATCTTCAAGCGCCTTGGCAAACCAGCGCAGCGCTTTGCCAGTCCGGCTAGGCCGCCACGCCGCAAAGCCCTCACCCTGATATTTAACTGATGAAATGACATCCAGAACGCGCAATTTTTTTGCCGCAACTTCAGGCATCGCCATATGCGAGGGCAAATAGCCGACGCCCAGTCCCGCCACTTGCGCGGCGATTTTCGCGCGCATCGACGGTACTGTCAGCACATCCTGACCTGAAATCAGCCCGACCGTACGGGGCGGCAGGTTGCGCGAAGAGTCCGCAACACTGATAGCGCGATATTTCGATATTACCGATTCCGTTAGTGGCATTTTCTCGCTGCAAATAGGATGTTTCGGTGCGGCCATAAACGCTAATCGCAAGCGCCCAAGCGACAGAGTTGCATAGCTGCCGCCGGACGGCATATCACCCGATGCGCCCAGCACTAAATCCGCACGCTGCGACACGAGTGCGTCCCAACTTCCCGCCAACACCTCTTCCATGAGCTTGATGCGAGTACCAGAATTTTCCTCGCCAAATTTCTGGATCAAGGGAAACAATTTTTCGACTCCAATTATCGTGTCAACCGCAATCCGTAGCTCGGTTTCCCAGCCTTTGGCTACCTGCTGGATCCTACACTCCAGATCATTTGCCGCGCGCAGCAGCAGGCGACCTTCTGTCAATAATTCGTAACCCGCGCCTGTCAAGCTGGCGCGATGTTTCGAACGATCAAATAGCTGCACATCCAAATCCTGCTCGAGCTGCTGCACGGTGTAAGTGATGGCCGATGGCACACGATGCAGCTCAGCCGCCGCCGCCGCAAACGAACCTTTGCGCTGTATGGCATCTAAAACCTGCAAGGCATCAAGTGAAATTCGCATGTCGACTATCTATGTTCAATATTTTTGAATGACTTAGACAGAATTATCCGCTTGAATAATCCCTCATGCAAGCCCAACATAGCTGTTATTGGATTAATAAAGGATTCAAAATGATTGAAATTCGCAGATCCAACGAACGTGGTTACGCTGATCACGGCTGGCTCAAAAGCTTCCACAGTTTTTCGTTTGCTGATTATCACGACCCCAAACATATGGGTTTTGGCTCACTGCGTGTGATCAACGAAGATCGAGTCGCGGCGGGCATGGGATTCGGAACGCACGGTCATCGCGATATGGAAATCATCAGCTATGTACTGGACGGCGCATTGGCGCATAAAGACAGCATCGGCAATGGCTCCACCATTCGTCCCGGCGACGTGCAGCGCATGAGCGCGGGCACAGGTGTGCGTCATAGCGAGGCAAACGACTCAAAATTTGGCACCACTCATTTTTTGCAGATCTGGATTGAACCCAGCGTGACGGGTATTCCACCTTCGTATGAGGAAAAACACTTTGATGCCGCCTCCAAGCGCGGCAAGCTCAAACTGGTGGCGTCGCAGGATGCTCGCGATGGATCAGTAAAAATTCACGTCGACGCGTCGATGTATGCGGGGCTTTTTGACGCGGGCGAATCGGCCACGATTGCGATTAAAAGCGGGCGCCGCGCCTATGTGCATGTGGCGCGGGGCAGCGTCAATGTGAACGGTGAGAATTTCAGCGCAGGAGATGCCGTGAAATTGGCAGGCTTCGGCGAAACCATTAGTGAAGTCGTCATTAGCGGCGGCGTGGACGCAGAAGTTCTTGTGTTCGACCTGGCGTAGTGCAGAGAAAATTAAGAGGCTATTCATGCGCACGATTGAACGTATTTTGCAGGCTCACGTTGCCCCCGTCGGCACGTTTACCGTGCGGCGAGCGCTGCCTGACCGAGCGCGCCAATCGGTGGGGCCGTTTGTGTTTCTCGATCATTTCGGACCGTTTGCGGTCACGCCGGGTGTTGACGGTGTGGGCCCGCACCCGCATGCCGGCATCGAGACGGTGACCTACCTGATTTCCGGACGCAATGAACACCATGATTCGGCCGGACATCGCGGTATTGTGGGCCCCGGCGGCGCGCAATGGATGACATCGGGGCGCGGCGTGATCCATGCGGAATATCCGCGTCCGGAGAACGAAGCCGAAATGATGCAACACGGCATTCAGCTGTGGACCACACTGCCGCGCGCATTGAAAACCATGGAGCCGCGTTATCAGCGCATCGATCGCGATGCGATCCCGGTCATCGCGTTGACCGACGCAACGGTGCGCGTGATTGCAGGCCATTACGACGGCACCCAAGGGGCCGCCGACGTGCTGATGCCGACGCTGCTTTGGCATATCACCGTGGCTCCCGGAAAAACCTTCAGCGCAGCCGTGCCCACCACCGATGAGGTGGCAGCTTATGTTTTTGAAGGCGTGGGCGGCTTTTCGTCAAACGCGCAGCGCGTGAGCGTGGGGCAGCTGGTGGTTTACGAAAACACCGGCGACGCGATCTCGTTTTCAAATACCGGTGAGGTTAATTTAGAAGTCATGTTGCTGGGTGGCGCGCCCGCAGAAGGACCACTGGTATTTCACGGCCCGTTTGTGATGAATAGCGTCGAGCAAGTTCGCGCCGCAGAGATGGCCTATCAATCGGGACGCATGGGCGAGCTGGAAGAATTACGCGTCTGAGTACGCGGTTGAACAAATAGGTCGGCCACATCACCGCCGAATAAACAAAAACCGCAAACAAACGCAGCCACCAACCGGAACCGCCGCATGAATTCGATCAGTCGTCAAAGTATCAGCCGCTACAGCGGACTTGCGATCGCATTTCATTGGCTGCTTGCGCTGATGATTTGCATCTCGTTCGGCGTGGGTTTGTACATGACCAGCCTGACGTTCTCGCCGCAGCGATTGAAACTTTATAATTGGCATAAGTGGGCAGGCATGACGATCTTGGCGTTATCGGCAGGGCGATTACTGTGGCGTCTTACTCATCAAGCGCCCGCGCTGCCATTGACCATGCCCGCCTGGCAGCGGATGGCATCGCATGCATCACATGCGGCACTTTACATACTTTTCTTCGCCGTGCCGCTGACGGGATGGGCTTACAGCTCTGCGGCGGGATTTCCGATTGTGTGGTTCGGGTTGGTGCCACTGCCCGATCTGGTTGAAAAAAATCGTGAGCTGGCCGAAGCATTGAAGCCCTACCACTGGATCGCGGCGTACTCACTCGCGGCGGTGGTAGTGATCCACATCGCGGCCGCGTTAAAACATCATTTCATCGACC
>JANYGV010000002.1 GCA_025359285.1 Burkholderiales bacterium | reverse complement strand
CCTGCGAATCGCGAGACGATGATGAATATGATCCATGCGCGCGATGCCGCGGGCGAGTGGTTGCGTGGCATTGATGTGTTCATCGCGGCTTACCGGGCGGCAGATATGAATTTTGTGAGCCGCATGCTGGCGCATCGCTGGGTCAAGCCGCTCGCAGCGCTCGGCTATCCGTGGGTGGTGCGCAATCGTTATTGGCTTTCGCGTCTTGGGTTGCATCACCTGATGGGCTGGCTCACGCCAACCTCCACATCAACATCTAGCCCTGCGCCGCTAAAGGTTGCGCAACAGCAGAAAGGCGCCCGCTCGCAGATCGCGTTTGAACGCAGTCAAGTCTGCGCGATCCAACGCAAGGCTCGCAACGATAGTAAAGACCCGGTGGTCTGTGAAGTGGCAGAAGTCGAGCGATAGCGGAGGTACTGGCGGATGAAAGCGTTGCCTGTAATCCTAGAATTTGAACCATGATCCCGCTGCGCTTTTTGTGCCACTTTGTTTCCATCGGTTTGCCACGCGGCGTTGCTAAGGTGCAGTTGGGACACAAAAGAGAATAAGCGAAGGCAGGAGAAAACATGAATATTTTTATCGTCGGCGGGAATGGATTTATTGGCCGGCATATCGTGAGCGCGGCAATCGCGCAGGGGCATCAAGTCGTGCGCGGTGTTCGGCTCGAACAGATGGAACCGAACGGCACCAGAGCGTGTGACATGCAGCACGATGTAGCAGCGAAAACATGGTTGCCACGCCTGACCAATATTGATGCAGTGATCAATTGTGTGGGTGTGCTGCGCGCGAGCATAGATGTGATGCAGTCCACACATTGCGATTCTCCCGCTGCCTTGGCCGCCGCCTGTGCAGAATTAAAGAAGCCTTTCTTGCACGTGTCGGCGCTTGGTCTGGATCAAGCCGCCGATACGCCTTATTTTGTGTCCAAGCGAGATGGCGAAGCCGCGGTACGTGCGGCGCATTCCGGCGCGATCATCGTGCGGCCCTCGCTGGTATTTGGCCATGATTCGCCCGCCACCCAGCTGCTGCTGCTGCAATCGCATTTCCCCGTACTTTGTGTGCCCACCGACACCAAAGCCATCGCGCCGATTCATGTCGACGACCTCGCTGCACTGTGCCTGTCTTTAATCGGCACTGTGCGTGCACTGGGTTGTGATGTCGATGCGGTGGGCGCTACAGAATGCACGATCGCGGACTATGTACAGACGTTGCGTATCGCGCGCGGCCATCCCCGCGCCGCGCTGGTGCGTGTTCCCAATCGCTGGATGCGCATAGGCCTTAAATGCGCTGCATTTTGTGGCGCGCGCACCATTACGCCAGAAGCGCTCGACTTGATGGAGCACGATCACACGGGCGATGCTCGATCATTCACCCGCTGGATGCGCCGCGCACCTGCGGCGATGACGGCGTTTCAATCGTTGGCGCACTAGCGCTGTACTGCGCTAGGTTGATTCACCAAGCCTAAAATTGTTATCACAAACCCGGCTTTATGCGGCAAGGAATATGTTTTTCTGAACGTATCGCGGCTAGTGAAGTGAGTCCCTCGCTAAAAGCCGTTGGGGATGGAATGTGAGTAGGGCTAATAAGGGCGGGCTTCATCGAGCATAAATAGCCCAAACGCCCCACCCACGCTAGTGTTTCTACGTTGGAAGCGTTGAGGAGCCCATCAAATATTCATCCACTGACCGCGCGCATTGGCGGCCTTCGCGTATTGCCCACACCACAAGCGATTGGCCTCGGCGCATATCGCCCGCAGCGAATACTTTAGGGTTGGCGGTTTGGTAAGCGCCTTTGTTATTGGCGTCGCCCTCTGAGGAGGCTTTAACGTTGCTGCGCGCATCCTTCTCCACCCCGAGCGCCGCAAATTGTTCGATTAAGCCCTGTTGTGCGGGGCCCATAAAGCCCATTGCGAGCAATACCAAATCGGCTTTGATATCGAATTCGGAACCGGGAATTTCTTGCATCTTCCCATCCTTCCATTCGACTTTTACCGCGACCAATTTTTCCACTTTGCCATCACTGCCGACGAATTTTTTGGTCGCCACTGACCAGTCGCGCTCACAGCCTTCTTCGTGTGATGACGAAGTGCGCAACTTCACGGGCCAG
>JANYGV010000310.1 GCA_025359285.1 Burkholderiales bacterium | reverse complement strand
TGCTATCTCGAATTAGTCGCGATTGATCCGCACGGCGCGGCACCGTTCATGCCGAGATGGTTTGGCCTCGACACCATTGATGTGCAAGAACGCATCGCCCAAAAGCCACGCCTGCTGGGCTGGGTGGCGCGGACCAATGATATTGACGCGCTGGATAAAAAAACCGGCAGCGTGCTCGGTAGCGTTCATCAGATGGAACGCGGCGATTTCGGATGGCGGATCACGATTCCAGAAGATGGCTACCCGGTTGAAGGCGGTCTCGTGCCCACGCTGATTCAATGGGATGTGCCGACTCATCCCTGCGCGCGGCTGCCAGATCAGCACTGTCGTTTTGAATGGATGGAGGCGGCACACCCGAACCCGGCAAAAATTCAATATTTGTTGGGGGAATTAGGGCTGGAAAAATCTCTGGTGCTGACCTCAACACCACCCTATTCCGGCCTGACGATGTGCGCTTATATTCGTACACCGAGCGGGGTCAAGACGTTGATGAGTTGATGAAACTTTTGCGTTTAAGGAAATTATTCAAGATCCGTGGTCTAGCGCCTCCCCCTGTATTCAGGAAAAGGTTGCGAGTTTGATTGGAGTTTCGTGAAGCATGCTTCACGTCAATTAAACTCCCTGCCTGCCCTCGTCGTCGGAGGAAGGAGCTATCGTGCCCGCGAATGCTGTGCGCTATTATTTAATTCGCGAATCCAACAAGCACTAAACTAAAGCGCCACCATGAAAATAAAACAAACCCTAAAGCGCATTTTTCTCGGCCTACTGGTGGTCATCGCCATCATCGCGGCACTTATCACAATCGAAATTTTAGGAGGACAACCCATGGGACTTTTTTCAGGCTCGCGCCCCGACGGACTGGGCTTTAACAACGGACAATTCAAACCACCGACATGGAAGCCGAACACCGTTTCATCCACGGTTGAAAAATCCGACGCGCTGCATTACATCGAGCCGGTTTCTTTCTCAGGCGACGCGACGGGCGCATGGAAAAAATGGGTTGGCGTGGTGAAATCACAATCGGGCGCGACCGTCGTGACCGACAATGGAAATTATCTGTACGCCGAATTCAAAACCCCCAAGATGGGCTTTGTCGATGACGTTGAGGCCGCACTAGATGCGAAAGCAAACGTCATTCATGTGCGTTCAGCGTCACGCTTGGGCGTACGCGATTTTGATGCGAATCGGAAGCGCATCGAAGCGATTCGTGCCGCATTTGCAAAATAACAATGCGGCCGGTGGTGGATACTTGAAGTATCTGAAAGTCATCTGGCCACTGCCGATCACCGCGTTTGGTTTGATGCTAGCCGGCATCGTGCAGATCACGGGCGGCGCGTGCAAACGCTATGGCAATGCGCTGGAAGCCAGCAATGGCGCGGCTTCCCGGCTGCTATGGCTGATGAATCCGTGGGCAGATATTGAAGCGATTACGCTCGGCCACGTCATCCTCGCCCGCGATCTTGCCACCGCCAAGCGGCTCCGCATCCACGAACACACGCATGTGCGCCAATACGAGCGCTGGGGCGTGATTTTTCCGTTTGCGTACTTGGCGTCAAGTGCGTTGGCGGTGATGAAGGGCGGCGACGCTTATCGCGATAATGTGTTTGAGCGAGAGGCGTTTGAGGCGCAGTTTTTTCAGCGAGAAAATACAAAACTCTAGTATCCACAAGCGTCTCAGAGCAAAAATGCTCGAAATGAGCCGCCGCTACTGGCGTTTCAAATTACGGTAATAACGCCGGCACCACCAACGCCATCGCCACCACCAAAATCATGCGATTACTAGTGAAGAACGCTTTAGGCTGAGCCTCCGCATCAATAATGCCCAGCACCTTGCCGCCTTCGTCCAACACAGGCACGCAGATTTCGGATTGCACTTCGTCGTCACACACGTAAAACGCGCCGCCCGCTGCCGTGTGTGCCGCGACGTCATTGATGACTTTGGCGTGACCGCTCAGCCCTACCGTGCTGTTGGTGCTGCCTTTGGCGAAAGTTTCGTTCAATGGAAATTCCGCGCGGCTGGGCCGACCTCGGTAGGCGAGTTTTACTAATACTAAACCGCCAAGTTTGCTTTTACGAGATTGATAAATACCCAGCCAATCCGCGCCGGTGAGCTGGGTGGCGTGCTCGACAAGCTGATTTAGCAGCAAAAGTTTGCGTGTATTGGCATCACTTCGACC
>JANYGV010000292.1 GCA_025359285.1 Burkholderiales bacterium | reverse complement strand
GCAAATGTTCAATTTTTTTTATCGCCACATTCGCATTTTCTTCAATGCAGCGGTGCGTGAGGATAATCACATCGACCACATCTTCGCCCTCTTCCGCCTCCTTTTGCAACATCGCATCAATCGAAATATGGCTATCAGCCAGAATTCGCGTCACATCCGCCATCACACCTGGCTTATCAAAAACGGACAGACGCAAATAGTACGCTGTCTCCACTTTTGTAATCGGCAAAATCGGCGTATTGCGCAATTGATCCGGCTGGAATGCGAGATGCGGCACGCGGTGTTCGGGATCAGAGGTGAGCATGCGCGTCACATCCACTAGATCAGCAATCACCGCACTGGCCGTGGCTTCCGCACCCGCACCGCGCCCGTAATACAGGGTCGCCCCCACCGCGTCGCCCTTGACTAAAATCGCGTTCATCACGCCTTCCACATTCGCGATTAACCGTTTTTCGGGAATCAATGTGGGATGGACGCGCAGCTCAATGCCGGCTGGCGTCCAGCGCGTAATGCCCAGCAATTTAATGCGGTAGCCCAGTTGCTCCGCGTATTTGATATCTTTGTCGGTAAGCTTTGAAATACCCTCGGTGTACGCTTTGTCGAACTGCACGGGAATACCGAAAGCAATCGCGGACAGAATCGTCAGCTTATGCGCGGCATCAATGCCTTCGATATCGAAGATGGGGTCCGCTTCCGCATAACCTTTGGCCTGCGCTTCTTTCAATACGGCATCAAATGAAGCACCTCGCGAGCGCATTTCACTCAAAATAAAATTGGAGGTGCCGTTGATAATGCCCGCAATCCATTCAATTCGATTCGCGGTCAAGCCTTCACGTAACGCCTTGATAATCGGCACGCCGCCCGCCACTGCCGCCTCGAATGCGACCATCACCTTATGTTTCTGCGCTGCCGCGAAAATCTCAGTGCCGTGGATGGCGAGCAGCGCTTTGTTTGCGGTAACAACGTGCTTCCCGCTCTGAATCGCCTTCAGTACTAAATCTTTGGTGAACGTGTCGCCGCCGACCAATTCGCAAATAATTTCGATGTCAGGATGTGTAACCAATTTTTCAGCGTCGGCGATTAGCTCGATCCCATCTATCGAAAAAGCGCGCGGCTTGGTAATGTCGCGGGCAGTCGCGTGTGTGATGCGAATCTCGCGACCTGCACGTCGTGCAATCTCTTCGCGATTGCGGCGCAGCACTTCAACCGTCCCGCCACCGACGACGCCCAGGCCTAACAAGCCAACCTGAATAGGTTTCATTTCAACAGCCCATCTTTACGAAACATGTCTTTAATCCCGCGCACCGCTTGCCGCATCCGTTCGGTGTTTTCCACGAAGGCAAAGCGCACATGGTCGTCTCCGTATTCACCAAAACCGACGCCGGGCGAGACCGAAATTTTTGCATCTGCCAATAATTTCTTTGCAAATTCTAGCGAGCCCATCTTGGCGTAAAACTCAGGAATTTTTGCCCAGATATACATCGATGCTTTTGGCTTTTCGGTGATCCACCCTGCTTCGGCCAAGCCCTTGTGCAACACGTCGCGGCGCAGCTGGTACTCAGCCACAATCTCACTGACACATTCCTGCGGCCCATCGAGTGCCGCAATGGCCGCGACCTGAATTGGCGTAAACGTACCGTAATCGTGGTAACCCTTCATGCGCGCAAGTGCTGCGACCAAGGCTTTATTGCCGACCATAAAACCGATCCGCCAGCCGGCCATGTTGTACGATTTCGACATCGTGAAAAATTCCACCGCGACATCACGCGCGCCCGGCACCTGCATGATCGACGGGGCTTTCCAGCCATCGTAAACAATATCAGCGTAGGCCAGATCGTGAACCACCAGCACGTTATTCGCTTTCGCCAAGGCAATAATGCGCTCAAAAAATTCGAGCTCAACGCACTTCGCCGTCGGGTTTGACGGAAAGCCCAAAATCAGCATTTTAGGTTTCGGATAACTTTCCTTGATCGCTTTTTCCGCTTCCGCGAAAAAATCGACGCCGTCCGTCATCTGCACATGCTTGATTTGCGCACCAGCAATCACCGCACCGTAAATATGAATCGGATAACTTGGGTTCGGCACCAGTACGGTATCGCCCTGATCGAGCGTAGCGAGCATTAAATGCGCGAGCCCTTCTTTGGACCCAATCGTCACAATCGCTTCAGAATCGGGGTCAAATTCCACGTCATAACGACGTTCATACCAATCGCAAATCGCTTTACGCAAACGCGGAATGCCTTTGGAAACCGAGTAACCGTGGGTGCTGGGGCGCTTGGTGGCTTCGACCATTTTTTCGACGATATGCGCGGGTGTGGGGCCATCCGGATTGCCCATCGATAAATCGATGATGTCCTCACCGCGATGACGCGCCGCCATTTTGAGTTCAGAGGTGATGTTAAAAACGTAAGGCGGCAGACGTTTTATGCGGTTGAATTCATGCGTCATGTTGACAAGACCAGGGAGGAGTTCGTTTTATAATAAAGTTGTTTTTGCACAAAACCGGACTGAGTTTAGCTGACGCGGAAAGCGAGTGCCAAAATTAGACTGCCACACTTCAAAATTTGATAATTCAACATGAAATTACATCTTAATAATACTGTCGGCTCGAATGCGATTACGGGTCATGGCGAGGGCAGCGTATCGGTCAATAACCAGCCGATTGATCACGCCCTGATCGTGACCCCGGACAAGATTATTGATCCGTGGCAAATTGCCAATTTGTCTGCGTTGTCGCTGATTGATTTTGCACACCTACTGGAACTGAAACCGGAATTGGTGATATTCGGCTCAGGCAAGTCATTCCGCTTTCCCGACGCACACATCATGGCCGCGTTTGCGCAGGCGAACATCGGCTTTGAGGTCATGGACACTGCCGCCGCGTGTCGAACCTACAACGTGTTAGCGGGAGAAGGCCGGAATGTGGCAGCGGCGTTGTTGGTTTAGCGACTTGGGTCGCCGTGCTGCAGAAGCCAGTGGGCCATAATATTGAACTTTAACAGCAAGCTTTAACAACGAGCTTTAACAACGCGCCTCGACGACGTCCTTCAACAATGCGTTTTAACGACACGTTCTAAGCTTTGCCTAGCAGCATAAAAATATTAAACGCTATGCTGGGCGGGGCGTTACAAGCATTTTAGTGCCAAGAGACCCGCCGAATATAGTGTTTACGCTTAATTTCCTTTGCTTAGCCCTGTTTTTAGTGCCCCGACCAAATAGTCCACAAAAACGCGTGTTTTGAGTGGTGCGTGTTTGCGGCTGGGATAGCATGCATAAACGTTTGGCGGCGCCAACGCATACTCGGGAAGCACACGCTTTAATCTGCCGCGCTCGACGATTGGCTTGGCGGAAAAATCCGGCAGCATGGCCACACCAAGACCGGCTTCGCACATTGCTTCTAGCGCGAATGAATCATTGGCCGTTAAATTGCCGGTGGTCGTGATAATCCGCGTTTCTTTTTTACTTTCGCATTCGAGTGCCCATTCGAGTAGACGGTTATTGCTGAAAATCCGATATTGCAGGCAATTGTGATGAATCAGGTCATCCAGTGTTTCAGGTTCGCCGAAACGTTTCAAATAAACAGGCGACGCATAGAGGCCAACGTTAAAACTAAAAATTTTTCGCATCACCATGTTGCTGTCCGGCAAATTCCCGCGTCCGCCCCTCAGCGCCACATCAAAGCGGTCTGCGATTAAATCCGCGATCAGATCATCAAACACCATTTCAACCTGAATCTGCGGGTATTTCGCCAGAAACGCTGGCAGTACCGGCAATATGACCATGCGCCCCACTGATGACACGCACGACACGCGCAATATCCCCATCGGCGTGCCTCGATGTTCCAACAGTGATTGATCGGCCGACTCCAGATCGCGAACAGCATCCCGGCAGCGGTCATAAAACATCTGCCCGCCCTCGGTCAACGACAGGCTCCGCGTGGTGCGATTTAGCAATCGCGTGGCCAGATGATCTTCCAGCCGCTGCACGTTTTTAGAAACAGCCGCAGGCGAAATTTCGAGTTGTTGTGCGGCTCGAGTAAAGCTGCCGGTGTCGACAGTTTTAATAAACGAAAGAATACCGGGAAGGCTTTTCATAACAGGGCGCTTTCAAAGCAGATTCAATTTTAGGGCGAAATGCATTGTTAATTTCTGATTGATACTGATTCTCGTTAATACCGGCTAATCATGCTAACCGAGTTTACCTATAGTTGTGCGGTGCAGCATTCAGCGTGTAATCCATCGCCAAACAAGATTATCGAAAAGAAAATGGCAGTTAAAGTTCAATCTGCTTTGAAATCACCAACGCGCATTGATACTTATTCTGACGCCAAGGTGAGCATTATCGTGAAGGCAATTGCGCTGTGTCCGTATGCGCTCGATGAAATTCAGCCTGCAGATGAAGGCGAAGGCGAAGGGATGGGAACAGCCATTGAGATTGGTATTGGCATTGCGGGACTGGTAGCGCGCGACTGCATAGATTTTAAACGTGATGACGAGGTTTGGTCGCGCATGCCGGTATCACTTCGGCCTGATGTAGAACATGTTTCACTGAATGCTGATTCGGTATTCAAATTGGCCCCAGGCATTACCCTCGAACAAGCTGCTACGCTTGGTGATTCTGGACTGATGGCCCTGCATGCGGTCGAGGTTGCCGGCGCTAAACCGGGTTGCCGTTTACTGATTCACGGCGCGGCGAATCCTTTTGGAAGTGCGGCCATTTCGCTGGCGTCTCATCTCGGTGCCAGCGTCGTCGCCACCGTTGACTTGGTACGTGAGCAGCGCCTCGCCATTGTCGCAGGTGCCACGCATGTGGCGCTGGCGCGGGCGCGTGACGTCTCGCAGACGTTGCATAAATGGATTAATAGCGATCCGAAATTCACCAAGCACGGCGCAAGCGTCGAGGGCGGAATTCACGCGATTATCGACGGCGCATTTGTAGAAAACGCGGCGCTCAATCTGGCGCTGCTTGCACCCGGAGGTCGCATCGTGACCTGTCGGATGAAAGATAACGCGAGGAAAACCGCTGAAACTGAAGATGCATTTGCGAGCGCCATGGCGAAGTTTGCAAAGAAAAATATTGAGGTGAAAATTTTGTCGCTTCAGGATTTGGGAAGTGCCCGCGGCGTGAATATTCCGCGTATGGCCAAGATTATTAACAATGCGCTTGCGTCACGCAGATATCAGCCGGTGGTGGGTCAGGTTTTATCACCTACCGAGCTTGGCGAGGCGATGGCGATGCTCAATCATGGTCATTCAGTGGGAAGCCTTATCTTGAAGACGGATTCTATATCTCATTAGTTTCCTCACTCTCAAAAGCCTTTTGCCTTTGGCATTTTTTAGGCACGTTTTCGATTCGCTTTTAACGACACCACCGTCAAATTAAATATTTCTAATACCCGTTTTAATTTGCATTTTTTGATTTTTCAGGGGACATCATGAACAAAATACTGACTTCCAAAGTCACACACCAGACACGTGTCGTTACCACCATGACATTGCTGCCCGCTTTATTGATTGCCTTATTGGCATTAACCTCTTGCAGCAAAGGCGGTGATGGTGGCAGCGGCGCGGGCGGCGGCGCGCCACCTGCCCCACCGGTGAGCGTAGCCACCGTGCTCCAGAAGGAAGTCAGCGATGCCGACGAATTTTCTGGTCGCTTTGAAGCAACCGATTTTGTCGAAGTTCGCCCCCGTGTAACCGGCTATTTGACGCAGGTACATTTTCAGCCGGGTAGTTTGGTAAAAAAGGGTGACCTGCTTTTCACCATTGATCCGCGCCCATTTGAAGCCGATGCCGCCAAAGCCAGCGCCGATCTGCAGCGTGCCGAAACGTCGCGCGAGCTGGCGCGTGCTGAAGTGTTGCGAGCAGAAAAATTGCTGGCCGCAACCGCTATTTCGCAGCAAGAATTTGACCAACGCACCGCCACCCTGAAAGATCAGGAATCGGCTGGTAAGGCCGCACAGGCCGCGCTCACCACAGCAAGACTGAATAGAGAATACGCCGCGATTCGCGCACCGATCACCGGTCGTATTTCACGCGCTGAAGTGACCATCGGCAATCTGGTCACACCCGGCACCACGCTGCTCACCACCATCGCTTCGCAGGATCCCATCCATGTCTATTTCGATATCGACGAACAACAACTTTTGAAATACGAGTCACTTCGCAAATCAAGTAACGATGCAAGCACCAATAAAAACTCAATATATCTGGGCCTCACCAATGAAGCCGACTTCCCACATAAGGGGCGCGTCGATTTTATTGATAACCGACTGGATGCACGCACAGGTACCATTCGCGGTCGCGCTATTTTTGATAATAAAGATCGGTTGTTCACGCCGGGCATATTCGCAAAATTAAAACTCACCGGCACGAGCAGCTACAACGCGATTTTGATTACAGACCGCGCGATCGGCACCGATCAAAACAAGAAATTTGTATTGGTAGTGGATAAGGACAATAAAGCCAACTATCGCCCCGTTAAGCTGGGCCCGCTGGTGGATGGATTGCGTGTTGTCAAAGAGGGCCTGCAACCGGGCGAAGCGATCATCGTCAACGGTCTACAGCGGGTGCGTCCCGGTATTCAGGTACAGCCCGAAAAAACCGCCATGCTGCCCGCGCAGGCGGGTGGAACGGAGGCCGCCGCAGCCCCTGCCACTACGCCGGCTCCAGCCGGAAAAGTTGAGGACAAGTCTTCCGCTGCGAAAGCTGACAGCACCGACTCTAGCAAAGCTCCCGCCACATCCACCGCCAAGTAAGCCAGACGGACATTTGATATGAATTTCTCTAAATTTTTTGTTGACCGGCCGATCTTCGCAGCGGTTTTATCCATATTGATTTTTATTGGCGGTTTGCTGGCAATTTTTCGCCTGCCGATTTCTGAATATCCAGAAGTGGTGCCGCCTTCAGTGGTGGTGCGCGCTGTCTATCCGGGCGCTAACCCGGCGGTTATTGCTGAAACCGTCGCGGCCCCCTTGGAAGAGCAGATAAACGGCGTTGAAAACATGCTCTACATGTCTTCACAGGCCACGCCCGATGGTGGCTTAAGTCTGACCATCACCTTCAAGCTCGGCACCAATGTTGATACCGCGCAGGTGCAGGTGCAAAATCGGGTCGCGCAGGCGCTGCCGAGGTTGCCGGAGGAAGTCCGACGTGTGGGCGTGACCACGCTGAAATCATCACCGGATCTGACCATGGTGGTGCACTTGCTTTCGCCCGATGGTCGTTACGATGACACTTATCTGCGCAACTACGCCGTGTTGAATGTGAAAGACACGCTTGCACGCATTCAGGGCATTGGCCAAGTATTGTTGTTCGGCTCGGGTGACTACGCGATGCGCGTCTGGCTTGATCCTGCGCGTGTAGCCGCGCGCAACCTGACCGCCACAGATGTCGTAAATGCGATCCGCGAACAAAATCTGCAGGTGGCCGCAGGCACGATCGGCGCGCCGCCGACGAAGGGCGTTGACTTCCAATTGACGGTAACAGCCGCAGGACGGATGGTCACCGAGGAACAATTTGGCGACATTATTGTGCAGGTCGGTAACGATGGTGCCGTCACCAAATTGAAAGACATCGCAAGGCTGGAATTGGCGTCGGGCGACTATGCGTTACGGAGCTTACTCAATAACAAACCCGCCGTGGCGATTCCCATTTTTCAGGCACCCGGTTCAAACGCAATTCAGTTATCGACCGACGTGCGCGCGGCCATGGAAACGCTCAAAAAAGATTTTCCGCAAGGCGTGGAATATTCCATCGTCTATGACCCGACAACATTCGTCCGCGATTCGATCAAAGAAGTTATTACTACGCTGCTAGAGGCAATCTTGCTGGTGGTACTGGTGGTGATTTTATTTTTGCAGACTTGGCGTGCGTCAATCATTCCGCTGATCGCCGTGCCGGTGTCGGTAGTGGGCACCTTTGGCTTATTACTGTTACTCGGTTTTTCGATCAACGCACTGTCGCTATTTGGTTTGGTGCTCGCCATCGGTATTGTGGTGGACGACGCGATTGTGGTGGTAGAAAACGTGGAGCGCAATATCGAAGCTGGTCTCACCCCCAAAGCGGCCACTTATCAAGCCATGCGCGAAGTCAGTGGGCCGATTATTGCCATCGCGTTAGTACTCACCGCAGTATTCGTGCCGATCGCTTTTATTTCAGGTCTGTCGGGACAATTCTATAAACAGTTTGCCTTGACTATTGCGATTTCAACGGTGATATCGGCTATCAATTCGCTCACCCTTTCGCCTGCCTTGGCGGCGGTACTGCTCAAAAGCCATGACCAGCCAAAAGATCGTTTTCAGCGCATTCTGGATAGCGGGCTAGGCTGGATTTTCCGCCCCTTCAACCGCTTTTTTAAACGCGAATCCACTCGATACGGCCGTGGGGTTGCCGGGATTCTGAACCGGAAAACGGTGGCGATGGGCGTGTATCTAATATTGATTGTCGCGACCGTTGGCATCTTTAAATTGGTGCCCACCGGCTTCGTGCCAGGACAGGATAAGCAGTATCTGGTCGGTTTTGCGCAATTGCCGGATGCAGCGAGTCTGGATCGTTCCGAGGATGTCATCCGTCGCATGAGCGATATTGCGTTAAAGCATCCTGGTGTTGAAAATTCCATCGCTTTTCCCGGCTTGTCGATCAACGGTTTCACTAATTCGCCAAACGCGGGTATCGTATTTATCGGGTTAAAAGATTTTAAAGACCGTAAAGGCAAGGGGCTGAGTGGCAACGAAATCGCGGGCGCATTAAATCAGCAATTCGGTGCCGTCAAGGATGCCTACATTGCCGTTTTTCCGCCGCCGCCGGTGAATGGTTTGGGCACGATTGGCGGCTTCCGGCTAATGCTCGAAGACCGCGGCGATCTGGGCTATGCGGAGCTTTACAAAACAACGCAAGAAGTCATGAACAAGGCGCGGCAAAATCCTGCCATCAACCCGTACAGCACGTTCTCCGGATTTCAGATCAACGTGCCCCAGCTTTTCGCCGACGTGGATCGGGTGAAGGCAAAGCGCCAAGGCGT
>JANYGV010000059.1 GCA_025359285.1 Burkholderiales bacterium | reverse complement strand
GAAAAAGCATCGCGTTGATCTAATCGCCATCGGCAACGGTACCGCCTCGCGCGAAACCGACAAGCTCGCTGGTGAACTTATCAAGCTTTTGGCGGATCAACCGATGACCAAAATTGTGGTGTCGGAAGCGGGCGCATCCGTATATTCCGCGTCGGAATTTGCGTCAAAAGAATTGCCGGATCTGGATGTGTCGTTACGCGGCGCGGTGTCGATTGCGCGGCGTTTACAAGACCCATTGGCAGAGCTGGTGAAGATTGATCCGAAGTCGATCGGCGTCGGCCAATATCAGCACGACGTGAATCAAAACCAGCTCGCGCGCAGCCTTGACGCAGTGGTGGAAGACTGCGTCAACGCGGTGGGCGTGGATGTGAATATGGCCTCAAGTGCACTGCTGGCGCGGGTTTCCGGCCTATCTGCATCGGTGGCTACAAATATCGTCACGCATCGCAACGCTCACGGCGCATTCAAATCGCGCGCGGCATTGAAGTCGGTGCCGCGCTTGGGCGATAAAGCATTCGAGCAAGCTGCTGGATTTTTGCGTGTCAACAATGGCGACAATCCGCTCGATCAATCTAGCGTGCATCCCGAGGCGTATCCGCTGGTAGAAAAAATTCTTGCGGACATTCAAAAAGACGTAAAAGCGGTAATGGGTGATCCCCGATTACTGAAATCGCTAGAGCCGGAAAAATACGCTGACGATAAATTTGGTGTCCCCACAATCACCGATATTTTGAAAGAATTAGAAAAGCCCGGCCGCGATCCGCGCCCTGAATTTAAAACCGCGACGTTCCAAGATGGCGTTGAGAAATTAAGCGACCTGCAACCCGGCATGATCTTGGAAGGTGTGGTTACCAACGTCGCCGCCTTCGGTGCGTTCGTCGATATCGGCGTGCATCAGGATGGCTTGGTGCATATCTCAGCGCTCGCCGAAAAATTTGTCAAAGACCCGCGTGACGTGGTGAAGGCGGGGCAAGTGGTGAAAGTCAAAGTGGTGGAGATAGATGCAAAACGTAATCGTGTGGCGTTGACGATGCGATTAAATGATACGGCTGCTCCACGCGGCAGAGATGCAAACCCTAGAGCTGGCGTGGCTCCCCGGCCACAATCGGCTCAATTGGCACGGCCTGCTTCGGACCCTCCTCCTGCAACGCCACAGAGTAGCGCGATGGCAGCGGCGTTTGCGAAGTTGAAGGAGCGGGTTTAATTGAAGTTTGATGCGGATACTTTTGAGCAGGATGGATTTTTCTTTTGCGATTCACTCATTGATGCCATAGCGTGTCGAGACCTCTGCGCGCAACTTGATAGACTGGAACATCGCGCAGGCCAGCGACATCTGATTGATGATCCCGCCGTTATAAAAGTATTGGCAAACCCAGCACTGATAAATTTAATTCACGCTGCAATCGGAAACCATGCGTTTGCCTACAAAGCAACGCTGTTTGATAAAAGCACAGACGCGAATTGGCTCGTCGCTTGGCACCAGGATATTTCGATCCCGGTTGCGATTCATTGCAAGGTTGCGGGTTGGAGTGGTTGGTCTGTGAAGGGCGGCGTGGACTACGTGCAGCCGCCAGCGGAAGTTTTGTCCTCGCTTATCGCGCTGCGAATTCATTTGGATGAATGCACAGCTTCAAACGGGCCATTGCGCGTATTGAAGGCAAGCCATAGGCTGGGGCGTGTGTCGCATGAGCAATGTGCGGCGTTTGCTGCTTCATATGAAGAACAGGTTGTGATTGGTGGAATGGGCAGCGCCTTACTGATGCGACCGCTGTTACTTCATGTGTCGTCAAAAGCTATTGCTTATGAACGCCGCCGCGTGTTGCATTTAGAGTTTGCAGGGTTTGCATTGCCGCATGGATTGCAATGGCATCGAAAGCAAGTGTAGTGCGATAGATACTGTTATTGAAGTTATGCAACATTTAGCGCGTTAGGTTGGGCTGGTTTCATCAAGCCCAACTTCGGTGATCTGATTGATGCTCATGTTGGGCAGATGAAGCGTGCCCATCCCTCTGGCTGATACTGATGGATGCGATAAAAATAAGTGTATTATAACAATTGTTATAACTTCTTTATTGAC
>JANYGV010000129.1 GCA_025359285.1 Burkholderiales bacterium | reverse complement strand
TCACATCGATCACATGATCGAAATGACGGTTAATTCGGATCATCTTGGTGTTCACGTAATCACGAATGGATGGGGTGATTTCGAGGTGATGGCCAGTCATGTGTAAGTTCATTTGCCGACTCCGTTCAGGTTAAAAAAGCTACATCATTTTGCTATTCCGTTGGTTCACTTCAAAAATACGACTATTCACAATAACAACAGCTACTGCTTCCAACTATGCAACAACGCACATTTAACAAAGTCTTGGTTTCCACCAATTTCTTTCCTACGGCTTTAATCCTTCTTACCGTGATCACACCAATCATTAGCATTTCAAGTCCGACCAATAATTCTGCCTATTGTTACGACTCACATGCTACGACTCACATCGCACGCCTTAAGTTCGCGGGTTGAATATGCATGCCTTCACGGTATTTGGCGACCGTTCGACGCGCCACAATGATGCCTTGCTGACCAAGAATATCGGAAATGCTGTTATCTGACAGCGGTTTTTTTTGATCTTCGGCCTGTACTAATTGCTTGATTAGTGCGCGTATCGCCGTGGCTGAACAAGCCCCGCCGGTATCTGTTGCCACACTGGAGCCAAAAAAATATTTCAGCTCAAATATGCCTCGCGGTGTGAGCATATACTTCTGTGTTGTGACTCGCGAAATGGTGGATTCATGCAAGCCGACTTGATCTGCAATCTCGCGTAGCACGAGTGGTCTCATGGCGACTTCACCGTGTTCAAAAAAGTGTTTTTGGCGCTCGACGATAGCTTGACTCACGCGCAAAATAGTATCGAATCGTTGCTGAATATTCTTGATTAGCCAACGTGCTTCCTGCAATTGGCCGACCAGATTTTTGCCGTTTGCGTCGCGGCTTTTATGCAACAAATCAGCATAAAGCTTGTTCACGCGCATTTTGGGCATGGCTTCTCGATTCAGAAAGGCCTGCCATTTCCCCTGCATTTTTTTAACCACCACATCTGCCACTACATAGCGGATGTCGCCGCCACCAAACTCGCGGCCGGGCTTGGGGTTGAGTGAAACGATCAGCTCACGAATCTGTTTTAGCTCGACATCATTTACGCGCAGAACCCGCTTGAGTTTCACAAAATCGCGCGCGCCGAGTGCGTCCAAATGCTCGCTGGCGAGTGCCATGGCATGTACGAGGTTGGGCGTGGTGACAGGCAACGCTTTCAGTTGAAGGCAGAGGCATTCACCAAGCGAGCGCGCGCCCACACCGGTCGGGTCAAGGTTTTGCACGTGCCTGAGTGCGACCAATAATTCATCGGGCTCAATTTCAATATGCTCAGCAATCGACGCCGTGAGCTCGTCTAGATCGTTGGATAAATAGCCATCTTCATCCAGATGTGCGATCAGCATGGTCGCCAAGCGCCGATCACGTTCAGGCAGCGACATCAATGACAACTGCGTGATCAGATGTTCCTGGAGCGTGGGTTCAGCCGCCGGAATTTGTGAATATTCGTTGTCGTCTTCAGAATCTTCGTTGTTGCGGCGAACCGTCGATCCATCCGAGCCGCTGCCGAAACTTCCGCTGTCTTCGAAGCTAAAGTCGGTGCTGGCACTATCAGACTCGTTGCGCTGTTCGGAACCCTCAGCGGCTTCGCTCTCATGGCGTGAAGCCGGTGTCGAGCCCAGCTCGGTTTGGCCATTCAGCTGGCCGTTGAATGGCATGACGGATGATTCATCGGTTTCGCCTGCCGCGTCAACGCGTTCCAGCAACGGATTTTCAAGCAGATAGCGCTCCAACTCTTGGTGCAATTCTACCGTCGACAGCTGTAACAGCTTGATCGACTGCTGCAATTGCGGCGTCAGCGTGAGGTGCTGTGAGAGTTTTAGGTGGAGAGATGTTTTCATTTGCAAGAGATGCAGCTCCGCTCGGCGCGCCATGGTGGGGCGATTAAAAGCCCCACGACTGGTGGTGCAAAATTACAAGCGGAAGTTTTCTCCTAAATAAACCTTACGAACCGTCTCATTATAGATAATTTCTTCCGGCTTTCCGCTCGCCAGGACAGTGCCTTCATTAATAATATAAGCGTGATCGCAGATGCCCAGTGTTTCGCGCACATTGTGATCTGTAATCAAAACGCCGATGCCGCGATTTTTCAGAAATTTGATGATTTCCTGAATATCAATCACGGCAATCGGGTCGACGCCCGCAAACGGTTCGTCGAGCAAAATAAAACGCGGCTCCACGGCAAGCGCCCGTGCGATTTCCACGCGTCGTCGTTCACCGCCAGACAGGCTGATCGCAGGACTATTGCGCAGGTGGCTGATGTGCAATTCATCCATGAGCGCGTCGCGCCGCGATTCAATTTCGTCGCTGGACAAATCGCGCAGCTCCAGTACCGCCTGGATATTTTGCGCCACGGTGAGCTTGCGAAAAATCGAGGCTTCTTGCGGCAAATAGGCGACACCTAAACGCGAGCGTCGGAAAATGGGTAATCGTGAAAGATCCGTATCGTCCAGAAAAATCGCCCCACCATCCACGGGCACTAAGCCCACAATCATGTAGAAACAGGTGGTTTTGCCTGCACCGTTCGGCCCGAGTAATCCGACCACTTGGCCGCTGGCCACTTGCAGCGAAACATCGCTGACCACCACGCGTTTTTTATATTGCTTGCGCAGGCCTTCCGCCCGCAAAACACTGCGGGTGTCCAGCGCGTTTTTGGCAGTGGCAGAAAATTCGGTGGGTTGATTCATTAATGGGGTGGGTGAAAAGTTGGTAAGTTCATCATGGACACATCCCAAAATAGGGAGGAGGCGAAAACTTTATTGGGGCGAAGCGCCAGATTTAACAAGCTCTTTTACCGGCGTTTTTGTGTCGGTGGGTTCTTTTTGCTCTCTAGTACGCGGCTGAATCGTAATTTTTACACGTCCTGACGCATCTGTTTGAATATTGCCAGGCTTGTCATCGGCCGCTGAATTGCGGATTGCGTAGACTTCAGTAGCCGTATTGAAATAAATATATTCGCCTTGCGCAATATCGCCGCCGCTGGTCAGCCGCGCGCGTCCAAAGAGTTTTAGTGTGCTCGCTTTATCATCGAACTCGGCCCGGTCCGCGACGCCATCGATGAAGTCATTAAAGCCTTCGCGTTTCTGTTTAAAGGTAATTTGGCCGGAGGCGGGGCCAAAGGCTTGCGCGCTGATATAGCCTGCGGCGTCTTCTTTCGTCACCATGCGTTCGGCGGTAATCCGCATCGTGCCTTGCTCAAGGATGACATTGCCTTCCATCGTCCTGACTTTTTTGGTCTCGTCCAATTCGGCGCGCTTGCCTTCGATTTCAATGGGCTTAGTGCGATCCGCCTTCTCGGCAAACGCGGCTGCACTCACCAGCAGCATTGCCGCCATGGCCACCATGAGCGTCAGGGGATAGGGAAAAAGCATTGAACGTATTGAACAAAATGGCTGCATAAACGATTGCATAAAGATAGCCTGTCAAATTGAAAATTCTAGCGCGGGCTTCGGTAGCTTGCACGCACCCGTTCCAGATCCACCACTTTTGTTACCGTATTCAGGACAAAACTGGCGGCGTTTACTTTGCTTCCCGGCCATTCCAACATCACGCCGTCGTTTGATTTGGCAATATTTTCTTTCGGCAAGATAGTCAGCTTTGGCGTGGTCAGCTTGAGCGGCGGCGTTTTTTCGCCTGGCTCAGCATCCAGCACCACACCGCCATCCATTTGCACCTCATCGCCGCCCCTCAGCAACTGGCCGCGTGGCGAGCGCGCAGTGAGCTTTGGCTGGCCTATTTCGGTAGCGACAAAAACAACGTTTTCGAGTGCCGAAGAATCATCGTCGGCAAAGTGAGACATCTTGTCCGCATTTACGGTGTATTGTACGTCGCCTTTTTCGCTCAGCTTTTGCGCCGAAAATTTTTCCACAATGAGGTCCGGGCGATGCTGGCTTTTTCCGTTTGCTTTTGCGTCAAATGGCTGCACGAATCGCGACAGCCAAAATGTAAGCGCCACCAGCAAGACCAAAATACACAGGGGCAACCAAGGAAGTGAGCGCGGGATCAAAGTATTAGAATTTTAGTTAATGGCAGCGTCCCCATGCTGGTGCCAAAAGGTCGCTGAAAATATTGGTTCATCACTTATGATACCGGCTAGCGAGGCGCTGTTCAAAACACCGCTCAAACCGCAGTGCAATCAATACCCGGCTGTACACAATATCGAACTACACCACAAACCATCGCGTTGATTTACCGGCTGGCGGTTTGCTCGCCGCTGCTGGCATCAACCGCAGCGATCAACACCGACGGCGTAAGCACTTCGGGCAGCACCACCGGATTTCCCGTCTTGGGATAAAAAACATATAGCGGCACGCCGTTGCGACCAAATTCGGCGAGGGTAGCGGTGATCACCGGATCTTTTAAGGTCCAATCCGCCTTCATTCTCACAATACCCAGCTCGCCAAACCGCTTAATGACCGAGGCTTGATTCAGTGCTACGCGCTTGTTTACTTGGCAGGTGATGCACCAAGTGGCCGTGAAATCCACAAATACGCCTTTGCCCGCTGCCCGTAGCTCGGTTATTTTTTGCGGTGAAAATGCGATCCAGGCTGAATCAGCCGGGCTGGCGATTGTGGCAAGCGGTGTGGCGGCGCCCGACCATACAACACCGGCTCCCGCCAAGGCAACAATCGACGCCGTCAGCGCCGCAATCATCGGCTGTTTAAATTGCCAGCGTCCATAGGTCCATGCTGCCATCGCGACCAGCGTGAGCCCCACCAATAATTTGGCGACGCCATCGTTCCCGGTTTGCGCGCCCAGCACCCACGCCAGCCACACCACGGTCACATAAAGCGGAAACGCCATGAACTGTTTGAATGTTTCCATCCATGCGCCCGGCTTAGGCAATAACCGCAGCAGTGCCGGAAAAAACGACAACAGCAGCACCGGTAGTGCCAGCCCAACCGCCACTGCTAAAAACACCGCCAATGCCACCGGCACGCTTTGACCCAATGTGAACCCGACCGAGGCGCCCAGCCCCGGTGCCATACATGGTGTGGCCACCAGTGTGGCCAGCACGCCCGATGCAAACGCGCCGGTGGTGGGATTTTTTTGCGCGTTTAATTCCGCATTACCGGCCACGGATTGCAGGCGAGTGCCGACTTCAAATACGCCGGATAGATTAAGCGCCATTACAAAAAACAAGACGGCCAGTGCCGCAACGAAAAGGGGTTCCTGCAATTGAAATCCCCAGCCAATCGATTCGCCTGCGGAGCGCAACCCCAGCATGATGCCGACCAGCACCATAAACGACAGCAGCACACCGACAAAAAATGCGAGGCCTTGTTTGCGCAGGAGTTTCGGCTCGCCGTGGGCGTTTTCGACGAAACCCATGACCTTGATGCCGAGCACGGGAAACACGCAAGGCATCAAATTCAACACCAAACCACCCAAAAGCGCGAAAAAGATGGCAGATATGAACCCCAAGGCAGGGAGCGGATCAGCAGGCGTTTTTGCTTGTAACGGCGCGCCAGTGTTAGGGGTTGGGCTGGCCAGATCAATAGCTGAATAAGTGGCGGGTGCGGAGATGGCAATTGCTTTGCCGGGTGCGGCCTTGCCCCAGCCGGTGTCAGTGACCAGCACGCCATCTAGTGATTTCAATTCGCGATTAACCGGATCTGCCAGCGGCACCGTCAACACGAATCCTTCGCCAAGCCGCGACAGCGCTTGCTTTCCAGCGTTTGCAATCACATCATCGCGCAACGGGTAGAACGAAATCTCTTTGCTGCCAAAATTGGCGTCGATCGCCTCGCCTGCTGGCGGCGTGAGCGAAATTTGTAGCGTGGTGCCGGAAAGGGTGGCGCTGCTTTTCCAGCCCGACGCTGGCTGCGGCAGCGCAGCTCGGGCAGTCGTAAATGCGGTTTCGTTTTTTGTGTCCACCATGCGCGGGCCTGCCAAGACGGGAAGCGTAATTGACACCACGCCATCTTCGGGAATACAAACATCCGCACACACCAGCCACTCGGCTTTCGCGCTCAGCGTAACGTTTTCACCTGCTTTCAGGCTGGTCGGCGTTTGCAATGTAACCAGATGCAAAACGTCTCCCTCATAGCCAAAATTGGTAAGCGGGCCGAGCGGTAATTTTTTAGGATGCGGCCACTCGATCGGTGCCGCGCTAAAGCCCGCCGGTAAGGTCCATGCGAGCTTGGTCGGCAGACCGGAATCGCCTGGATTGACCCAATACGTGTGCCAGTGGTCAATAATTTTCAAACGTAACGCCGTTTCAAGCGGCTGACCGGGAACAATCGCGGCGTAGCGCGCGATCAGCTCAGCTTCAACGTGCGGTGTTTTAACTGTTACCGCCTGCGCGAAATCGATTGGTGCCGCTAACACAGTGACGAATATTGCCCAAGCGGTCATGGGCAAAACACGGGATAAAAATCGTGGCAAAGCGCGGAACAGGCGGGTTTGAATTGCGGAGGGCATGAAAGGCTCGTGTCTAGCTATGTCGATAATAAGCGATGCCTATTATGACGCCCGCCGCTGAAATGCGTTCACCAAATCGGCGCGCGATTTGGAAAAATGGCCGGGTGCTTTTCGCGGTTGAATCAGCTTTGGCAGCCAATTATCGAGCAGTTTACGGGCGTTTAGTACACGCAATTCTAGACCCACGAAATGTCCAAAATTGTAAATTAAAAAACGGTTTAGATTGCGGCCTTCAGTCGGATTCGAACTGACGACCTAGCGTTTACAAGGCGGTTGAAACGGGATTTTTTATACGCGTCATTCCAAAATTTACCAAAAAAATTGTTTTATATTTAAATAGTTACCGACAAAACCTCGAATTATATTTTAACTCAAAGAATGACGAGAATTGGCCATTTAATGGCCATAAAATGGCCACGGATGCTAAAAACGATGGCGTTTCCCAGGCGGAAAAGCCCATCTGTTTTCTGTTCTCTATTTTATGTTTTCATTACGGTAACAAGCTCAATATTCTTCAATAGCTTCTGGCATCTGCTTTCAACGAAAATTATTGCGCATCCCCGCTTCGATGAGCGGCGGCGCGCCAGGCAGCCTGGCCAACGCATAAGCGAAACAATCGCCAAAGTTCAAACGCGCTGGGTGATTGCGTTTCCCAAAACGCAACCACGCATCAAATGCCTCCGTCGTCGCCTCTTCTCCCACCGGCACAACGGCCACCTGTGCCACAATTGCATCACTGTGATAGCCTTTGTCATCCACCAGATATTGTATCTAAAAGCCGTTGATCAGCTTGTCAGCCTCTGCACTATCTGCGCAGGTACCTTCCGTAATAATGGCTCTGACCGGCCCACCATGCGTATCCACGGTCAGATGTATCTTGGTGTTGAGCCCCCTTTTGTACGACTCATGCCTTGATTGCCGCCGTGCGCACCGGCAGCATAGGGATGCACCTTACAATCAGTGGCATCAACCATAAGCCATTTATAGTCAGGCTCAACGATGAGCTGCTCTAGCAGCGCTTCCCAAATGCCTTGGTCACGCGAACGGCAAAAGCATCGGTGGGTGTTTTTCCACCCACCATAGGACGCTGGCAAATCTCGCCGCGGGGCACCGGTGCGCGGAATGCAGAATACGGCATTGACAAATCGACGGTTGTCCCGCGCGATTCCGCCCCCAAACACCGGCCCGGTCGAGTAAATGCGGTTCGGGCAATTCCCAGTGCCGATCTGAGATGTCATGCCGGCGAGTCGCTGCTGGTGATGTGGTCATTTATGCCTCCGTCTTGTTGTGAAGACTGTATTCAACCGCATCTCGTGACAACACCATCTAGTCGATGAGATCGCCATTTTCGTGAAACGGAAATGGCCCATCGAATCGCCCGATTGGCACGACGTGCGTCACCAACGACGTCTTGTGCCCTGCCACGCCCTGCCACGCATGTACGTGAAAGCCCGGCGGCTCCAGTATCCATGATGAGGGCGCATCCTCACTCAGGTCAAAGCAGACCTGATGCGCCGGACTGGGCGCGGTTGACGCCATGGTGTTTGCGAAGCGTGTGAAGATGCTGCGATGCAGGTGGCCAGAAATCACGCGCTCAATATTCGTGTAGCGATTGAGGATGGCGGCGAATTCATCTGCACCTTCGAGAAGACCGATGCGATCCATATGCCCGATCAGCGTCTTAAAAGGCGGATGGTGAATGGCAACGATGGTGGGCGTTGCCGGATCGCGATCCAGCTCGGCGGCGAGCCACGTCAGGCGCGATGTACAGAGACGGCCGGCACTCTGGCCGCGGACTGTGCTGTCCAGCGCCACGATTCGCAAATCACCAACCTTAACGCTGTACTGGACAAAATCATCTGTTCCCAAATAGCGGTGATGCGGAAAAGCTGCGCGTAAATTGTCCGCGTCATCATGGTTGCCGGGGAGCAGGTAGTACGGAAAATCCAGCGGTTCGAGCAACGTACTGAGATGCTGATATTCTCCCGCTCGTGCGAAATCGGTGAGATCACCCGTGAGAATCAGCGCGTCGGGCTTTTGTGGCAGCCGCATCAGCGCCTCAATCGCAGATTTAAGGAATAGCGCAGTATTCAACCGGCGATAGGCCAGACGACCCGGCTCACGAATATGCGTGTCCGTGATTTGGGCAAGCAAGGTTGTCATGCTGCTACCTCGCCACTTGCCATCAAACGTGAGGGATGCACTGAGATTCCCACCGTCTGCCCCATCTGGATCGGCGTATCGCGCGGAGCGTCGACCAGCAAGCTGTCCATGCCCTTGGCTTTAACGCGAAGATGAACGCGATCGCCTAAAAAAACCCGTTGTTCGACAACGCCCACACCCATGCGCACATCACCGCTAGATCGCAGCATATCAAGCTCAATATCTTCTGGTCTGACCATCACCACTTCTTGGGTGCGCAAGTGCGGCGGACAAGGCAGGCTGACCCCGCCAAGATGCACCTCGTCACGCGCCATCGCCTCAGCTGAGCGCGTGATCTTATTCACTCGCCCTAAAAATTCCGCTACAAACGGATGCTGCGGATTGCGGTACAAATCTTCGCCCCGTCCCACTTGCACAATCACCCCTTGCCGCATCACCGCCAAGCGATCTGCAATCGCCAACGCCTCTTGTTGATCGTGCGTCACGTGAATAGCGGTGATATGAAGTCGGCGCAGTAGCTCGGCCAATTCATCGCGCAGCGACTCCTTGAGTTTGGCGTCAAGCGCTGTGAGCGGTTCGTCAAGCAGCAGCACTCGCGGTCGCACTGCTATCGCTCTCGCCAGCGCAACGCGCTGCCGCTGCCCGCCAGAAAGCTCGCTCGGACGTTTTTTCTCAAGGCCATTGAGTCGAACTAGATCAATCAGCTCGCCAACAACGAGGCGAATCTCCTCGGCGGGCGTGTTGCGAACGCGCAAACCGTAAGCGATGTTTGTTTCAACGTTCATCTGCGGAAACAGCGCGTAGTGCTGGAACACCATGCCGATCCCGCGCCGCTCAATCGGCAGCGTCGTTACATCCTGCGCGCCAAACAAAATCCGGCTGCCTCGGTCTGGTGTCTCCAAGCCTGCCACCAGACGCAGCAATGTCGTCTTGCCGCATCCCGAAGGCCCCAGCAGGGCAAGCACTTCGCCGGGCTCAATCGAGAGCGTTGTCGGTGCAAGGCCGCGCGTGCCGTCAGCATAAGTTTTCGCGCAGTTGATCACATCAACACGAATACGTTCAAGTTCCATGATGTTTTCCAATCCAGTTTCCCAGCCATTGCATACCCCACAGCACCGGCATGATGACCAGCAAAAAAACCAGCGTGTAAGCCGAGCCGATTTCAATACGCATTGACGCATAGCTATCTGCCAAACCGACCGGCAGTGTTCGTGTCAGCGGCGTGTGCAACATCCATGTCAGGTTGAATTCGCCGACGGACAACGTGAATACCATCAGGCTGGCCGCAATCAGCGCAGGTAATACTGCTGGTATCAATACGCCCGTGAAGCGCTGATAAAAGTTAGCACCCAGTGATCGGGCGGCCTCTTCCATCGCGTGCAATTCGTGTCGGCGAAACGCCGCACCTATGGTGCGCACCATGAAGGGCAGCGTGAACACCAAATGTCCCACCGCAATGAAGGCGAAGCTCTGGCGAAACTCGCGGATCTGTCCGTACGCTAACACCAGCGCCAAGGCTGTTGCCAATCCTGGCACAGCCACGGGCAAGGTTAACAGCTCCTCAAACATACGCGCCCAACGCGATTTGCTATGCGCCAATGCGTAGGCACAAGGCACCCCCAACAACAGATTGCCCACCACACACAGCAGCGCAATCAGCAACGATGCCATGATGGTACTACCGTATACATTTAGCACCTCGCGGAGCCAGCGCAATGTAAGCCCGCTCGCCACGCCTTCGCTGTAGTTGTTCACAAGCCCGGCCATCACGGATAGCGCAATTGGTGCCAGCATGAATAAGCTCACGAGCACCGTGAATACCGGCAACAATATGGGTAACTGACGATTTGCAGGCATTGTCGTCATCGCATCAAATCCCCGCTGCGGCAGGGCCCGCCGCGCGGCGCGTGAGATACA
>JANYGV010000110.1 GCA_025359285.1 Burkholderiales bacterium | reverse complement strand
TGTTCAGACTCTGATGTTTCCCCACGAATCACACGTACACGCTTGAGCCATCGGCTGCGGCATGATCCTGTTCTCGGAGAAAAAAACGATGAAGGCATTGAGCATTTGATGAGCTTCGCGCGTACGAATGCGAGTGCGATTGAAGCGGTTGCGTATCGCGGCTATAACTGTATTTTTGAAATCAAAATCGAGGCGTCGGGCAAACTTTGGTGGGAGAAAATGGTTGCAATGTCGATCTGACATGCATGTGATCATCACTCTCGCAATATTTCATTCGCATGACGTGTTGAGGAAAGCATGAAATCGAACGCATTCAAGTTCTCGTTGGCGACCATGCTTTTGGTGGGCATGGCATTTTCTGCTGCAGCACAGACGCCGGCTACTGTGCCTGCGCAAGCAACGCCCGCTAAAGCTGCGCCGCCAGCGCCTGCTGCTGCCCCTGCCAGTCCTGCAACTCCCGCCACCAAACCGCGGAAGGCAACCATCCCCGCCCCCGATTGGCTCACCAAGGAAATCGGCAAGCCGATTCGTTTGCAAGGCGAAGGCACGCTACGCTTCATAGGTTTTGCGATTTATAACGCGCGTCTTTGGGTGCCTGGTTCAGGATTTACTTATGATAACGATTTCGCGCTCGACATCACCTATCAACAAGGCACTGACAAGCAAGGCCTCGTGCTCGCCACCGTGCCTGAGTTGGGCCGCTTCATGAACACGAATAGCGCGAAGCTGGAGGCTTGGACGAATGATCTCAAACGCGTTTATCCGGACATTGAAGTGGGTGATCGATTTATCGCCATTTGGCGCAAAGATCAAAACGTAACGCGTTTCTACCACAACGACAAACCGACCGGCGACATCATGGGTGCGGATTTCGCGAAAGCGTTTTTCGCGATCTGGCTCGATCCACAGACGCGGCGTTCGGACTTGCGGCGAGCGTTGTTAAGTGAGTAGTGGTGTCGACCTGGGGTCATAACAGGGTCAGACTCCATCAATTCAGATTAAAACACCAACATTAGCGGCACGTTACAGCCAAAAATGCTCGGAAAACCGCGTTGATATTAGTTTTACAATTTCATCACGCAGCCTTTTACCTGGGATCTGCTGCTTTGTTGCTTTATAAAAAAGCAGATTTCTCACCCGATGCCAGCGAATGCCGGTTTCGAAATGCAAGAGTTTTGCGGCAGATGCGCTAACTAAAAAGTGCGTTCCACGCTGCTATCACGGCATGCCGCTCATCGCTTAACGCGTTTTCTGCTACCCACGTTTTCAATTGATTATTGTTGCGCGCCAGATGTTGTTGTTCGCGATAAACAAGATAGGCTTTGGCGACCTGGGCAGCGATGTCTTCATCGAAGATGCCCAGCGCGCCAGCGCGCATGAGGAGTGCGAAGTTGCCAAGATTTTTCAGGAAATCCGGGTGCTCCCGCGAGTAGGCCAGGATCAAATATTGGACGATGAATTCGACATCAACAATGCCGCCGCGCGTGTGTTTTAGCTCGATTTGATGCGGACGATCTTTGTCGGGTTTGTCTTTCTCAACGCGCATTTTGTCGCGCATCTCGACGATTTCAAAGCGCAATTTTTCCCTTTCGCGTGGCTTCGAAAGCACCTCGTCTCTAATCGCCTCAAACGGCGCAGCAAGGGCTACGTCGCCCGCGCACCAGCGGGCTCGGGTGAGCGCCTGATGTTCCCAGGTCCAAGCGCGCGTGAACTGGTAATCGCGAAACGCACCGAGGCTGGAAACAAGCATGCCGCTGGCGCCGTCCGGGCGCAGACGGAGGTCAGTTTCATAGAGCACGCCACCGGCGGTCATGGTGTTAAGCCAGCTACTTAATCGCTGCGCAAGCTTGGCGTATTTGTCGTTGGCGATGCCCGAATTTTCATCATATAAAAACACCAGATCGAGATCCGATGCGTAGCCTAATTCTTTGCTACCCAGCTTGCCATAACCGATGATTGCAAACCCGGTGGGGATTGGATTATCCGCAACTTTCATGCTTTGCCACGCGAGTTTAAGCGTGGCTTCCAGCAGCATATCGGCGAGCATTGACAGGCCATCGGACAAGGCCATCACGCTCATGCGGCCTTCGATATCGGCGATGTTAAGTTTTAAGGTGATGACTTGCTTGGTGTGGCGCAGCAACTCATACAGCGCTTCGGTATCCGTAGCCAATCGCACGGATTGCTGATGCAGATTTTCGCGCTCTGCAGGCCAATCGATAACGGTGTTTTTGTGGTGCAACAACGCATCCAGCAGCACCGGGTGCTTCTTCATAAAATCGGCGGCCCAGGCGCTTTTAGCCGCGATCCGCGCGACGCGATTTAACACGCTCGGGTGTTCGCTTAGCAACGCCAAATAGGTTTCACGTTTATCAATGGCATCGAGTAAATCGAACAGTCGAAACGCCGTCGCGGAGGACGCATCATGGGCAAATGCGGCGCGCAACGCTAACGGAATCAATGCTTCCAGGCGGGCGCGAACTTTTATCGATAGCGTGGCGGTTCGTGATGCGCGCACCCATGCGCCAACACGCGCGGCGATTTCTTTGGACGTTTTTTCATCAACATGATATTCGCCAAACACCGCATGGATATTGGCTTCCAAGCCCGTGGCCTGTGTGGTAGTTGGGGGTTTTGCCTCGTCAAGTGGCTTCGCAAATACGTTTTCAAATTCAGCGGTCACGCAATCGCGATGGGTTTTCAGTGCGCTACAAAACACAGCCCAGTCGACAAAATTCATCGCCTCGGCTATTCGTCTCTGCTCAGTCTCATTAACCGGTAGCGCCTGGGTTTGCGCATCATCCGCGTATTGCAAGCGATGCTCAAGATTGCGCAGAAAAATATAGGCCTCGCGCAAACGATCCACGCGCGCCGCCTCAATCAAGCCAAGGCTCGCAATCACGTTCAGCGATTCGCGGGTAGAGGCAATTTGCAATCGATGCTCGCGACCGCCGCGAATCAATTGATGCATTTGCACCACAAATTCCGCCTCGCGAATCCCGCCGGGGCCGACCTTGATATCGTTAAGCCGATTACGTTTGGTCGCCTCGGCGCGAATCTGGTTATGAATGTCGCGCATTTCCTCGATCGCGCCATAGTCGTGATAGCGACGGTAAACAAACGGCGTGACCATCCTGCCAAGATCGTGAATCGTAGATGCAGCGCCTGTGATGGCGCGCGCTTTCAGCCATGCATAGCGTTCCCAAGGCCGCGCCTGAGTACGAAAGTAGGTGTCAAGCCCGGCCAAGCTAACCACCAGCGCGCCACTGGCACCGTAGGGACGCAGACGCATATCGACACGAAATACAAAGCCGTCTTCGGTCACATCATCGATGCTGCGAATGACGCGCTTGCCGACTTCGGTGTGAAACTCATGCCACGATTTTTCAGCGGTGGCTTCACCATCGGCGGCATGAACAAAAATAAGGTCGATATCTGATGAAACATTAAGCTCATGCGCACCTAATTTGCCCATGCCAATGATGAGAAGTTTGGCGCGATCATCGGCTCGTGCAGCAGCGGACAATCCAAATTTTTCGGCGACTTGATGCTGATGAAAGTCAAGCGCGGTGATGAGCACCACATCGGCGAGTGCCGAAATCGTCGTCACGACTTCACCGAGATCAGCGAGACCGTTGATGTCGCGATAGATCAAGCGCAGCAGGGTGCGTTGGCGCAGTCGGCGCAGACGTGTATTGAGTGCGCTGCTCAGATTAAGGTCGCCAGCATTTTTATCCGAAACAGTCTGCATTGCTATTTCGTTGATGAGCATTTCCTTACCGCCATGCTCGCGTAGATCATCAATCAGCGACGGGTTTGCGGCGCAGAGCCGCGCCGCATAACGAGATGCGTGGAACATGCGCTCAAGTTTGGTGTCGAAGGACGAGGTATTTAATGGCATGGGGTTGACTTGTACAGCGTTGAATTGCGTAGATGTTCCGGTAAGCCCTTGTTTGTTTGAGCGCCGGTAGTCAGCTTTGTTCTATGAGCGTTAAAATAGGATCACCGCATAAATTTTGATTCTGCATTACGCATCGTGCGTCAAGCATCAGTATCAGGCACTGCCCGTTAAACAGCGGCCCAGTATTTCAGATTTATCTGTCGCGCTTGAGCCACATTGAGCAACACCAAGCAACTCCGAGCAAATTTAAGCAACAATCGGTACGATATCATCGCAAAATTTCGATTCCATCTCTTTCACCTTAGCCGCTTTTGTGGTCTGGCTTTGTATTGGCTGGTGATTGCCGTTTCTTTGCTGTTCGCGCTGGTAGCGCTGGCGCTCAAATATGCGGTGCTACCCAATATTGAACGTTATCAAGGCGACATTATCAGCCGCGTTGCCACGGCGTCGGGAATGGACGTATCGGCCGGCGCTATTCGCGGCGGATGGGATGGTTTCATGCCCTTTGTCGAGCTAGAGAACGTGGTTTTTTTGGAGTCCGAGGCCAACGTTTCCAGCTCGCCGTCTGCGGCTCGATTGGCCGGTAATCCGGCCCTTAAATTGCCGAGTCTGCGCGCGGGCTTGTCATGGTGGTCGCTGTTTGTGGGCCAGGTTCGCTTTGCCGAATTTTATATTGAAGGGCCCGCGCTAGCGCTATCTCGGCGCACAGACGGGCTCATTTATTTTGCAGGGCGCGCGCTCAATGCCCCTCAAACAACGCCAGACGATGGCCAGTTGCTCACATTTTTACTCGATCAGCCCGGGATTGAAATCAGAAACGCAAGCCTGACCTGGCATGACGAGCTGATCCCGGATCAAGATCTGAGCTTCGCAAATGTGGGCGTTGCGATCAAGAAGCGTGGATCGGCACATGTGCTGGGCTTTGCGGCAAATCCGCCAACCGCGCTCGCGCAGAAAATTGAGGCCGCGGGCAGGCTTACGCTCAATCACGATTCAGGGAGCTGGGCGGTAAGCGGGCCGATTTATATCGCGGCAACTAACGCGAACCTGAAGGAATTGCGCCAGCACGTGAAGGTATCTGATGCCCTGCAAACCGGGTTCGGAAACCTGCGGGCCTGGCTGGATATTGATACCAAATCCGCTAACCCGATTCGCGCCATCACGGCTGATATGCACGTTACAAACGCGAGCGCGCAGCTGGAGCCTGGCCTCGCCGCGCTGAATCTTGCGAAACTCGCCGGGCGCGTTGAGTACGTTGCCCAGGTCGATGGATTCGCGATTGCCAGCAAGGCGCTTGAGCTGCGGACCAAGGAAGGTGTGGTGCTGCCTGCGGCAGATTTTTCGTTGAAATTGCAAAATCAATCTGACATCGCAAAAGCCCGGGGCGAAGTCACCGGCAACGGCATTGAGTTGAAAGTAATGGCGGCGCTGATTGAGTTTTTTCCGGTCGGAAAAGAAGTGCGTGCGGTGGTGGCGCGCTACAGCCCGCGCGGCTTAGTGCGGCAGTCCAGCTTTTCCTGGGATGGCTATATCGACTCGCCAGCCGCTTATAAGGTCAAAGGAAACGTTACCGACTTTGCGATTAACAATTTCGAACGATTACCCGGTGTATCCGGGTTTTCGGGCGAAATTGAAGGCGACAGCAAGGGCGGGCAGTTCAGGATTGCATCGAAAAATTTTACCCTCGATGCGCCGCAGGAATTTGCTCAGCCGCTAAAGTTTGAACAATTCGCCGGTGAAGGTTCATGGAAGATTACTTCGGATATGCTTGAAGTAAAGGTTGACAAAGTGGCGGTCAATAATGCCGATATGGGCCTTGAATTTAAAGGCAAATATTCACGATTCCGGTCAGGTGGCGCGCGCGCTGCCGAAGAAAAAGGGCCGGGAACACTTGATATCTCAGGCAGGATTGTCAAAGCTAACGCACTTGCATTCGCGAGCTATGTGCCAAATGGTCTCGCCCATACACGTGAATACATTGGCTGGGCGGTGCAAGGCGGCGAAATTACCAGCGCGGATTTTTTAGTCAAAGGTGAAATTTACGAGTTCCCTTTTCATCAGGGGAAAGGCGGGGTATTTAAAGCAGACGCCAATTTGAAGAAGGTCGATTTTCGCTACGCCGAGGGGTGGCCGATAGTGAACGACATTGCTGGCATGCTGAGTTTTGAAAATACCAGGATCAGCGCAAAAATTGACAATGCGCGTATCTACAATGCGCAACTCAAAAAAACCGTGCTCAGCATTGAAGACACCAAGCAACATCCTTCGATGTTGACCCTGACCAGTGCAATTGACGCTCGGGGGGAAGATGTGTCGCGCTTTTTGCGTGAGAGTCCGCTCATCAGTAATGTGGGCGCATTCACCAAATTCGCGGCGATTGAAGGACCGGGCAAGCTGGACTTGGCGCTAAAAATTCCGCTTGGCACGGCTGAGGAAAAAGCTGCGGCAAAACTGAATGTGAGTGGCAGTTACCAGCTGACGCGGGGCAGCGCGAAATTGAGCTTTGGACCCGTAATCAATAACCTCAGTGGCGCAATTGCATTCACAGAATCCAGCGTAAAAAGTTCTAATTTGCAGGGGACTGCATTCGATAATCCGCTTGCTATCGCCATCACCAGCAATCCAGACTCAGGCGTCACCACAGAATTTACGGCGCGGGCTGATGTGGCACAGCTTAACGATGTGCTGCCGTTCAAGATGCCGCAACAAGTGAGTGGCACGGCTGATTTTCACGGTCGCGTATTGTCGAGTTCACCGAGTAAAAATGGCACTGAAATCATCATCGATTCGCCGCTGACCGGAGTGATCTCGCTTCTGCCCTACCCGATCGCAAAACGCCTTGATGAGGCGCGGGCCTTGAGGGTAGTCATCACCGATGTTGGGCAACCCGCTGAGCGCTTGCATGTGACGCTGGCTGGTAATGCGCCGTCATCAAGCGCAAGCAGCGCGGGTTTGACCGATACGCTGGAGACCCGCGTGGATGCTCGCTTTCAGCGACGCTTTGATAGCGCTGGCCAAGCACAGGGTTTGTTCGGAGCCGTTGCGGCGGTCGGCCCCGGCACCAATACGGCGACAATTCCCGAGGGTATTTGGTTAGAGGGCGCACTGCCGAAATTTGATTTTGACGCGTGGCGGGCGGCGGTGAGCAATTTTTATATGCCAATTGCCAGCAGCGGAAATGCGCCTTCTGCCACGAGCCCTAAAAATGACAGCAACAGCGGGAGCCCGGCAGGTTTTGACATGAAATTTGGTAGCCTGATTGCCTACGGTCGCGTCTTCAAACCATTGTCGCTGAAGGGCCGTCACGCTTCTGAGGATTGGCGGTTTCAGGTTGAAGGCCAAGAGGCGAGTGGAGATTTTACGTGGCGGCCTGGCGCGTTCAATGATCGCGGGCTGGTGCGCGCACGCCTGAAAAGTTTTGAACTTGCCGATCAAGCTTTGGCCGCAAATCCGCCAGCCATACAAGTTACGCCTACTTCTGGCACGGCTACACCGGCAAGCCCGACCGCCGTAGAGGCTGATTTTCCTGCGCTAGATATTGTGGCGGACAATTTCAAGCTGAAAGATCGCTGGATGGGCAAGCTCGAGCTTCGTGCCACGCCGCAAGGCCCGAATTGGCGCATCGACCAACTCATCATCTCCAATGGGCACGCCAAGCTCGAAATGGAAGGGCTATGGCAACGAGCGGGAGATCCTGATCGAAAACTGGCCGCTGCGCCCGCATCATCGGCGGCTGTGCCCATCGCGGTGTCGCGCACAGTGATGAATCTAAAAGTTGAAACATCAAACTTGAACGCGCTGCTATCGCAATTTGGCCACGGTGATCAAATTCGCGGCGGCACCGGCAAGCTCGACGGTAAATTATCATGGCCGGGGCATGCTTTTGACTTTGCGACTGCAAACCTGTCGGGCGATTTCAAGTTCGAAAGTACGAATGGCTCGTTTACTAAGGTTGAGGCTGGCGCGGGAAAGTTGCTGGGCTTAATAAGCTTGCAATCACTGCCGCGCCGAATCACGCTCGATTTCCGCGACATTTTCTCCAATGGGTTCGCGTTTGATCGGGTGGGCGGCGATGTTCGAATCGACCGTGGCGTGATGTTTACCGAAAATTTTGAAATTGTGGGCCCTGCCGCGGCGGTCAAGATGACGGGCGATATCGCCCTACCCACCGAGCGCGCTAACTTGACGTTTACCGTCGCGCCAAAACTCGATGAAACAGTGGCATTAAGCGCGGGGCTCTTTACGCTGAACCCGCTGGTAGGAGTCGCTGTTTACGTCGGGCAAAAGGTAATCGGCAACCCATTTGAAAAGTTGTTCTCGTTCAAATATGCGGTTTCGGGAACATGGGATAATCCAGAAGTGGAACGCATAGGCGCTAGTGGGACGGGTCGCGGTGCCAGCGGAGCGCCTGCCGCACCACCATCCATTCCAGAGTCATTGCCAGCCGCCAATGGTTCGAGCCAACCGACTCTAGACCAACCTGCTGGCCTGCCAGCAGCCCTACTGCCAACAATCCTATTGCCAGCAACCTCACGACCAAATACTTCTGACGTTGATATCAACCCGTGATTATCACTAAACAAACTCAATCACTCCCGGAACCACTCATTGAGGCTGCGCAGGCCACGCAATCTTTTTTTCGAGTCGCGGCGGTGCAAATGGCAAGCGGGCCAAAAGTGGAAGCCAACCTCGAGGAGGCGACGCGCCTTGTTGAATTAGCCGCAAGCAGCGGTGCGCGTATTGTGGCGCTGCCTGAATATTTTGCGATCATGGGCATGAAGGAAACCGATAAAGTTGCCGTGCGAGAGCATGAAGGCGAGGGCCCAATCCAGCAATGGATGTCTAATATTGCGGCCAAGCACGGAATCTGGCTGATTGGCGGCTCAATCCCGCTTTTCTCGGAGATCGCGGGCAAGGTCCGTAATACTTGTCTGGTCTACGACAGCGACGGCAAACAAGCGGCGCGTTACGACAAGATTCACTTGTTTAATTTAACGATGGGGACGGAAAATTTTTCCGAAGGCCGCACCATTGAAGCGGGCGATAAAGTGGTGGTAGTGAAAACGCCATTTGGTAACATCGGGTTGTCAATTTGCTACGATTTGCGATTCCCCGAGCTGTATCGTGCCATGGGCGATGTTGATATTATTGTGGTGCCCTCTGCATTTACCGCGACAACCGGCAAGGCTCACTGGGAACCGTTGATGCGCGCTCGAGCGATTGAATCGCTGGCCTATGTGATAGCGCCGGCTCAGGGCGGTTATCATGTCAATGGCCGTGAAACGCACGGCGACTCGATGATTATTGACCCGTGGGGCGTTATTCTGGATCGACTTCCGCGAGGGTCCGGGGTTGTAGTCGCCGGGGTGAATCCCCATTATCAAGATACCATTCGCAAAAGCTTGCCTGCGCTTGCCAATCGTACTTTAGGCACCTTAAAACAAATTTAGTCCACTGAAATTTATATGCAAACAAGCCATCTGGAAATTGCCCGCGACACCCTACTCAGTCCCTACAGCCTGACCGACTCCTCCATTGAGACCGTGTTTGGCGACATCATGACGCATGATGCCGATTACGCGGATTTGTATTTTCAATATTCTCGATCAGAGGGCTGGAGTCTCGAAGAAGGACGCGTGAAGTCAGGCAGTTTTAATATTGATCAAGGCGTCGGCGTTCGCGTGGTTTCCGGCGAAAAAACCGCATTCGCTTACTCCGATGACATCAGCCTGCCTGCGCTTCGTGATGCTGCTGTAGCTACGCGAAGTATTGCGCGGGCGGGTGGCAATAGCGCTACGAAAACGACGGCACAAAATCAGAACTCGCGCGCGGCTTCGTCGCGTTCATCGTCTCTGTACACGCGCAACGATCCCGTATCGAGCTTTTCAGACGCCGAAAAAGTTCGCATTCTTGAACGTCTTGAACAATTTGCGCGGGCCATTGATCCGCGCGTTAAAGAGGTCATGGGCCGTCTCTCGGGCGAATACGAGGTTGTGATGGTAGCGAGGCACGATGGTGTCATTGCGGCTGATGTGCGACCGCTGGTGCATATTGGTTTGACCATCATCGCGGAACAAAACGGTCGTCGCGAGCAGGGCCACACGGGCGGCGGTGGGCGCTATGATTACCATTATTTTACGGACGATGTGCTGCGCAATATTGCGGCAGCGGGGGTTCGCGAGGCGCTGATAAATCTTGATGCACGTCCCGCGCCCGCCGGCCAAATGACGGTGGTGTTGGGCGCGGGCTGGCCGGGCATCTTGTTGCACGAGGCAATCGGTCATAGCTTGGAAGGCGACTTCAACCGCAAAGGCAGTTCAGTGTTTTCCGGGCGAATCGGCGAACGCATTGCTGCAGATGACGTAACAGTTGTAGACGACGGCACTATGCAGGATCGGCGTGGCTCGCTGAATATCGACGATGAAGGCAATCCCAGCCAGCGTAATGTGTTGATCGAAAACGGCATCCTGAAAGGCTATATGCAGGACACGCTGAATGCGCGGTTAATGAAAACTGCGGTCACGGGTAACGCCCGACGCGAGTCCTATGCGCATATTCCTATGCCGCGCATGACCAATACTTATATGCTCGGCGGCAAGCGCAGCAAAGAGGAAATTGTGGCCTCGATAAAACGCGGATTGTATGCAGTGAATTTTGGTGGTGGGCAGGTCGATACGACCAGCGGAAAATTTGTGTTCTCTGCGTCTGAAGCCTACATGGTGGAAAACGGCAAAATTCTTTATCCCGTCGTCGGCGCGACATTGATCGGCAACGGCATTGAATCGCTTAAACACATCACCATGATCGGTAATGACATGCAGCTCGATTCTGGCGTGGGCGTATGTGGAAAAGAAGGGCAAAGTGTCCCTGTTGGCGTGGGGCAGCCGACGTTGATGATCGAAGGCTTGACGGTTGGCGGTACGGCATAGTTTGGCAACGGTAACGGATCGTTCCGGGCTGGATGATGCCCAGAGCGGGGCGAGGGCTGACATCGACGCGGAAAAAATTCCGCTGCGATTTCGTGGCGGCTTTGCTTGGCGTGCGGTCGCTGCGGTAATCGCCGAAAAGTTTGGCGTTCGTGGCTTGAGACTGGTGGTGATGGTCGCGGTGGTGATTGGTTATTTGTTATGGCGCGGTAATAGCTCAATTGGCGCGACTTTGCTGTACGGTTTTGCGATTCTATGCTTGGTGTTTTTTGCCGGTGTAGTCTGGGTGGCTAAAGATGCGCTTGATAAGTTTGTGGCGAAACATAGCAACAACGCCTGGCTGACAGTGTCAGAGGACGGTGTGGGCGGTGAAGCAGTGGGGATTTCCGGGGTCGAGAAATTTCATGTGCCGTGGGCGCAGTTTCGCCGAGTGGCAAGCCGTGGTGGTTTCTGGCTAATGGAAACACGGCAAGGCGCATGGATGGTGGTGCCCACGACACACTTTACCTCCCGGGCTTGGACGTTGTTTCGCGCAAAAGCGACATCGAGGCAGAAAATTTAGGCCAAGTGAAACCAAGCCGGGTCAGTTTACGTACCAACTACATCGCACAATAATGATGGAGCAGCAAATGAAACGACGCAATTTTTTATCAGGGCTGTTGGGGTTTGCTGGTGCCGCTACAGTCGCAAAGCTGGCCAACGCCCAGCGCGGCCCTGCCACACCCTTCCCCAGTCCGGAGACCGTCAAAATGGCACTTAAACAGGCAAACGAACCCGCACCGAAGATTGAAAAACTTGAACTGCCCGATGCCGAATGGAAAAAGCGATTAACGCCGGCACAATACAGTGTGTTGCGCGACGAAGGCACCGACCGGCCTTTTGTCAGCCCGTTAAATGATGAAAAGCGCAAAGGCGTTTTTCATTGCGCAGGCTGCGATTTGGCGGTGTACACATCAGAAATGAAATTCGACAGCGGCACGGGCTGGCCGAGCTTCTTTACGGCTTTGCCTGGCGCGTTCGAAAAGAAACGCGATTTCAAACTAATCTACCCGCGCAGCGAATACCACTGCGCACGCTGCGGCGGGCATCACGGCCACGTATTCAACGACGGCCCCGCGCCGACCGGCCAGCGTTGGTGCAACAATGGCTCTGCGCTCGTATTCAAACCTTCGGCGTAAATTTATCTCATTTAACTGGAGACCTATTACGCCGTCGCAGTCGCTGTTTAGCAACACAAACGAACTTCAAATCTTTAGGAAGTAAAGTTTTGTGATGAATACTTCGACTGTGAAAAAAATAAACATGATGTTGCAATTGCGCGAGCCAAGTCAGCAAAAGCGCACGCTGACCTTAGTTAATTGGCTGTTCGTGCTGGCATTGATTGCATTGCTGTTTGTCCCACATCGTGTATCTGCTGCCCCTAATGACTTTAACCTGGATGGCAAGAGTGATTTAATTCTCGGCAATACTAGCGGCTTGGTTGATGCCCTATTGATGAACGGTACGGGGCCTGCAAGCCGCGCCACGATCATGAATGACGCTGGTTGGACCGTTACACACATTGCTGATTTTAATGGTGATGGCAAAGCGGACATTTTGTGGCGTCACACCGATGGCAGCATCGCTATGTGGTTGATGAACGGCAGCACTTTTACCAGTGGCGCAGGTCTACTTGGGGCTAACTCTGGCTGGAGTGTTATCCAAACTGCTGATTTTAACGGTGACGGAAAAGCCGACATCCTTTTCAGGCACTCGGACGGTAGTGTGGCGATGTGGCTGATGAATGGCACGACATTAATCAGCGGAGCGGGTTTACTTGGTGCTACTTCCGGCTGGAGCGTAACAAATACCGGCGATTTTAACGGCGACGGAAAAGCCGACATATTATTCAGCCACACGGATGGCCGAATCGCGATGTGGCTGATGAATGGCACGACATTAAGCAGCGGCGCGGGTTTACTCGGTGCTGCCTCCGGCTGGAGCGTGGCGAATACCGGCGATTTTAACGGCGACGGTAAAGCCGACATATTATTTAGCCACACCGATGGCCGAATCGCAATGTGGCTCATGAATGGTACGGCACTAACCAGCGGCGGCGGCTTGCTTGGGGCCGCTTCCGGCTGGAATGTGACCCATACCAGCGATTTTAATGGCGATGGCCGCGCCGATATCCTGTTTCGGCACACCGATGGTCGAATTGCCATGTGGTTAATGAACGGCGCTGCGTTAACGAGCGGTGCAGGCTTGCTTGAGGCTCGCAGTGGCTGGAGCGCTACACATACCGCCGACTTTAACGGTGATGGTCGCGCTGACATCGTTTTCCGCCACACAGATGGCAGAATCGCAATATGGTTGATGGATGGCACGGCATTGATTAGCGGGGCGGGCTTGACGGTTGCGGCGAGTGGATGGCAGGTCATGCCTAGCGCGGTTGTCGCCGCCACACCGGTCGATTCTGCCGTCGTTGCTGCCATCAATACCGCAGATCGCGCCGCTGTGTTGGCTGCCTATCAGTCTATTTACATCCCCACCCGCGCAGCGCCGCTGGCGATTAGTGGATTTAATGTGAGCACCTGCGCGGCGGGCGACACCACGCTCGCTTACAAAACATCCGCCATCCGCATGGTCAATTACTATCGCGCCATGTCCGGCGTGCCGGGCAATGTGACCTTAAATCTGGCGTGGTCGGCTAAGGCGCAACAAGCGGCATTGATGATGAACGCCAACGGTCAGCTGAATCACACGCCGCCGTCTACTTGGACTTGTTACAGCCCGGCCGGCGCTGAAGCGGCTGGACATTCTAATTTGGCAGGCGGCGCATCCGCGCTGGGTGGCTATTACAGCGCGATGGATCTTTACATGTCGGATAACGGCGTGCCGTCGCTAGGCCACCGCCGCTGGGTCATTTATCCGCCGCAAGCTGAAATGGGCACGGGCGACGTTAACGGTAACAACGTGCTCTGGGTGCTGGGCCCGTTTGGTACTCGCCCCGCCACGCCGAATGGTGTGGCCTGGCCGCCGGCTGGGTTCGTGCCTTATCCACTCGCCCCGGCATCAATGACATGGAGCTTTTCGATGGCGAATGCGAATTTCGCAAATGCAATCGTGAATGTGGGCAAGGTAGGCGGTGCTCCAGTGCCTATCACTGTTTCAGTCACCCCATCAGGCTATGGCGATGAGACTATCGCGTTTACGCCGACGGCCGGCACTTGGCCCTATGCAGCTTCCGGTGATACGAGTTTTGATGTGCAAGTGAATGGGGTTGTGGTGAATGGCGCGAGCCGTAGTTTTGCCTATCGTGTCACGTTAATTAGCGCACCGTGAACAACCCTGCGTTTTTGCCGATTTATCAATGCACTTGCACAACCCGCGCAAGCCCTGATAGTATTTGGAGATGACGCCCGTGAATTTCTATTTTTGGCAATTCTATTTTTCGAGCCTTGGCGGCTGGAGGGATTGTGCATATTAGTAGATCAAGATGTGACGCAAACAAATTCCTAAACCGCCGACTTCAACTACCGGCGGTTTTTTTATGTCCGTTAAATCCAGCTGCTAAACGATCATCCAATAAAACAGCCCTTCGAGAATGAGACAATGAGCACGCTAAATATAGCCACGATTAAAACGAATTTAAAGCTAGTCGCTGAGAACCGACCTAGCGTTGAGCAGCTAAACGAAAGAGCAGACGACATGCCTTACAACATTGACGACACGCGCATCAGCGGCATTAAAGAGCTTTCGCCTCCGGCGCACTTAATGCGCGAATTTCCCTGCACCGAGGCTGCCTCGAGCACAGTTTATCGCGCACGCGAAGAAATCCACCGGATCATGCATCGCGGTGATGACCGTCTGTTGGTGATCGTAGGCCCATGTTCTATTCACGATTACGATGCCGCCATGGAGTACGCGCGGCGCTTGCAGGCGCTGCGCTTAACGATGGAAGCCGATCTCACCATTGTGATGCGCGTGTATTTTGAAAAACCGCGCACCACGGTTGGCTGGAAGGGTTACATCAACGATCCTGATATGGATGAGACCCATGATATCAACAAGGGCCTGCGCATGGCGCGTAAGCTCTTGGTGGACATCAATGAATTAGGTCTTGCGGCAGCGACCGAATATCTTGATCTAATCACACCGCAGTATTACGCCGACATGATCGCGTGGGGCGCAATCGGGGCGCGCACCACCGAAAGCCAATCTCATCGACAGCTGGCATCGGGTTTATCGTGTCCGGTCGGTTTCAAAAATGGCACCGATGGCAATATTAAAATTGCCGTTGATGCGATCAAAGCGGCGGCGGCACCTCATCACTTTTTATCGGTCACGAAAGGTGGTCATTCAGCCATTGTTTCAACCGCAGGCAATGAAGATTGCCACATCATTTTGCGTGGCGGCAAGACGCCGAACTATGATGCGGCCAGTGTTGATGCAGCCTGTACAGAATTAGCCAAAGCCGCACTCGCGCCGCGCGTGATGGTCGATTTTTCGCACGCCAATTCCTCCAAGCAATATCAAAAACAAATGGACGTTTCTACCGATGTCGCCAAGCAAATAGCGGCGGGTGATAACCGCATAGTCGGCGTGATGATCGAGAGCCATTTGAACCCGGGCCGTCAAGATATTGTGGTCGGCAAGCCGCTGGAATATGGTGTCTCAGTGACAGATGCCTGTATTGATTGGGTCAGCACCGAGACCTCGCTAATGCAGCTAGCCGAGGCTGTTCGTGCACGACGCATCAACACATCGGAATAAGCATGGCGACCGAACTTCGCATTCTGGGCCGCCATCAGGCCGATGAGCACAACACGAATTTTAGCTATAACGGTGTCACCTTCAGTCAACATAATTTGCATACATTTGCGGGCTTGAATGCAGTAGATACCCGCGAATTTGTTGAGCAAACGTTTGCGTGTTTGCGCGATCATGGCCAAGTATGCGCACGGATGGGCGCTTACAAGCCACGCTCCAGTCCGTACTCTTTTCAGGGAATGGGCCAAGAATGTTTGCCGTGGGTGTTCGAGCTGGCGGGCAAATACGGCATCAAAATAATTTCGATGGAAGTGACGCGTGAAGCGCATCTTGATGAGATCAACGAAGCGCTGCATAAAACGGGTAAGCCCACCGGCGTGATGCTGCAAATCGGCACGCGCAATACGCAAAATTTTGAACTGCTGAAAGCGGTCGGACGGCAGCGCGAATTTCCGATTTTGTTAAAGCGCGGCTTTGGTATCACGATGGATGAATCGCTGATGGCCGCTGAATACTGCGCATCTGAAGGCAACACCAAAATTGTCTTTGGCCTGCGCGGGATGAAAACGAATCTGGGCGATCCGCATCGTAACCTGGTCGATTTTGGCCATGTCTCGGTGGTGCATCGCATGACGCGCATGCCGGTGTGCGTCGATCCCTCACACTCGGTGGGC
>JANYGV010000065.1 GCA_025359285.1 Burkholderiales bacterium | reverse complement strand
TTTCAGGCGCGCGGCATGATCGAGAAGCATCAGCTTGGCGATGATGCTGAAATATTGCTGCCGGGCATTGTGCCGAAACTATCGGCAACACCAGGGCAGACGCGCTGGATCGGTGCGAAGCTGGGCGAGCATACGGCGGAGGTTTTGTCGGCACTCGGTTATGACGAGGCAGCACAGGCGCAATTAAAGTTGCGCAGGGTCATTTGACACATTAGCCTATTTTCCTTACACTATTTCCTTACTTTAATATTTTGTAAGGAATTTTATGGCCACCGCCACCTTGACCAGCAAAGGCCAGCTCACACTGCCTAAAGTATTGCGTGATGAGCTTAATCTCAAACCGGGCGACAAGGTGGATTTTGTTCGCGATAGCGCTGGGAGTTACCGCCTTAAGCCTGCAAATACTGATGTGCGCGAACTATCTGGTTTCCTTTCACATCTTTATAAAGGCCCACCGGTTTCGATTGAAGAAATGAATGAGGGCATTGCTAGACGCATGCGTGAAAAATTCCCTTTGCCCAAAAAGACGCGTCGCAAATGATTGGCATCGACACCAATTGTTTGCTTCGCTATTTGATTCGCGATGACATTAAGCAACATGCCGCGATTGAGGCGCGCATCATCGACACCATTGAGAACAACGACGAGATATTTATTAATAACATTGTACTGAGCGAATTTGTTTGGGTGCTCGAAAGCAACTATAAATATTCACGCGAAATGTTACTCAACGCATTAACGGGGCTGCTTGAAGGGCAACAGTTTCGGTTTGAAAAAAAGGAAGTTGTTCAGAACGCACTCCACGATTTCAAATCGAGCCGCGCAGACTTCGCTGATTGCCTGATAGCTGCAAGAAATAAGCTGGCTGGCTGCACAACGACACTAACCTTTGATCGCGCTGCCGCAAGATTGGAAAATTTTGAACATGTCTAAACAACGCATTTACATCAACGATGTTGGCGTACGCGATGGTTTTCAAATCGAGAAAGTTTTCATCCCGACTGAAACCAAAATTGCGTTTATCGACCAGCTCTCCAAGACCGGCTTAGCGAAGATCGAAGCCACCTCATTCGTGCATCCCAAATTTGTGCCCAACATGGCGGATGCGGAAACGGTATTGGCAAATATTCAGCGCGCGGCCGGAGTTCGATATACGGCACTCACGCCTAACGTCAAAGGCATGGAGCGCGCGATTGCGTGCCATCAATCGGGTGCCGCCATCGATGAAATGAATCTATTCATGTCGGCGTCTGAAACTCACAACATGGCGAATGTGAAACGAACGACGGCGCAATCTTTGCAGGATTTTGCGGAGATGGTGCCAATGGCCAGGCGCGTGGGTATTCGCACGAATGGAACGGTCTCAACCTCGTTCGGCTGTCCGTTTGAAGGCCTGGTGTCCGAGGCGCGCGTCATGGAAATCGCCGAGAAATACTTGGCGATAGGTTTCGATAGTTTGACCTTCGCCGATACCACTGGCATGGCCAATCCGCGTCAGGTCGAGCGGATGATGCGCGAAGCAACCAAGCGCTTTGCCAATACTGAGATTACGCTGCATTTCCACAACACACGCGGCATGGGCTTGGCCAATGTGGTCGCGGGGATCGCAGCAGGTGTGGTGCATTACGATGCCTCGATTGCCGGGCTGGGTGGTTGCCCATTTGCGCCGGGCGCCACTGGTAATATTTGTACGGAAGATTTGGTCAATATGCTGCAAGATATGGGGCTGGATACTGGTGTTGATCTTGATAAATTACTGGCTGCCGCCGTGAAAATTCCGGCCATCGTCGGACATGATGTGCCTGGGCAAGTCATGAAAGCAGGTAAAACAATGCATTTGCACCCGGTGCCGGAGAAGCTTTACACCGCATCATAATTTTTTACGGAGGAATCATGCTTAAAAAAATAATTAAATTGCTTACACGCGTATTGGCGTCAACAGCTATTGGCATTTTTGTTTTGTCGAGCCATGGGGCGTTTGCACAAACCTTGGAAAAGAAAAAAATCACCATCGCGGTAGGTGGTAAAAGCCTTTTCTATTATTTGCCGCTGACGATTGCCGAGCGCCAAGGTTATTTTAAAGACGAGGGCTTGGACGTAGAAATCCCCGATTTTGCGGGGGGCGCCAAAGCCTTGCAGGCGCTGGTTGGCGGCAGCGCGGACATGGTGTCGGGCGCGTTTGAACACACCATTAATATGCAGGCAAAAAAGCAGCCGATTAAAGCCGTGGTGCTGCAGGCTAATTTCTCGTCTATCGCCTTGGTCATGCCAAAGGACAAGGCGGCGAAATACAAATCTGCAAAAGATTTAAAGGGCTTGAAAATTGGTGTGACCGCGCCGGGCTCATCGACCAATATGTTCATCAATAACCTGCTGGCCAAAGCGGGTTTAAAGCCCTCAGACGTATCTATTGTTGGCGTAGGCGCGGGTGCGGGTGCGGTCGCCGCGATGGACAAAGGCGAGCTCGATGGAATGTCAAATCTTGATCCGGTGATTACGCAGCTTGAAGCGACCGGCAAGTACGTGGCCGTCGCCGACAGCCGCACGGAAAAAGGCATGAAGGATCTGTACGGCGGCGATTATCTGGCCTCGTGTTTGTACGCGAATGAGGACTTCATCAAGAAAAACCCGGCCACCACGCAGGCTGCCGTGAACGCGATGGTGCGTGCACTGCGCTGGATTGCGAAGGCCACGCCTGAACAAATCATGGCCGTGGTACCCGAAGCCTATCTGGCCGGCAATCGCTCAATCTACAAGCAGGCGCTGTTGAAAAATATGATCGGCTATTCGACCGACGGGCAAATGAGCATGAGGGCGGCCAACAATGTGTATGTTGTGCTGAAACAGTTCGAGCCATCTGTGGTCACTGCGTCAGCCGCCGGTACGATCAAGTTGGAATCAACTTTCGATAATTCGTTTGCGGTAAAAGCAGGCGCTAAATACAAATAGCAATTAGTGTCATCACAATATCAAACCCCAATATCGGTGCGTGTCCTGGCACATAAATGCCCGGTAACCCTCGCCAGTACTAGTGATTAAACGAAATCCGTATGAAACCTGCGCTCAGCTTCGAAAATTTGTCCGTCACATTCGCCACCCCATCGGGCGGTGCCAGCTACTCTGCGGTGCGCGATACAACACTCAATATTGCTGATGGTGAATTTGTATCTGTGGTCGGCCCGACCGGATGCGGCAAATCGACGCTGCTCAATATTGCGGCGGGATTGCTGCGCGCATCGTCCGGTGAAGTAAAAATATTTGGCGAGCCGCTCGTTGGCATCAACAGCAAAGCGGGCTATATGTTCCAGGCCGAATCACTGATGCCGTGGCGCTCGGCGTTGGATAACGTCACCGCCGGTTTGCAGTTCCGCGGCGTCGCGACCGCAGAGGCACAACAACGCGGTGAAGATTGGCTCGCCCGCGTCGGCCTTGCGGGCTTCGGTGCGCGCTACCCGCATCAGCTATCGGGTGGCATGCGCAAGCGCGTGGCGCTTGCGCAAATGCTGATTCTCGACCCTAAAATAATGCTGATGGACGAGCCGTTTTCAGCGCTCGATATTCAGACGCGGCAGTTGATGGAGAATGA
>JANYGV010000039.1 GCA_025359285.1 Burkholderiales bacterium | reverse complement strand
GACAATCGCCACGGGGGTGGTGGCGGGCTTTCCCTGCGCGATGAGCATTGCCGCAATCTGCGGCGCTTGGCCAGCGGCCATGTATAGCACCACGGTATCCGCGCTCAGCACGCTCGCCGACCATTCGCTCGCCGATTCATTGGGCCCGATGCGCGGCGTCGCAAACGTCACGCTACGCGCCACGCCGCGGCGCGTGAGCGAGATGCCGAGTTGCGCGCTGGCAGCCAGCGCCGCCGTAATGCCGGGCACAATTTCAAACTCAATGTTGGCATCGCGCAAGGCATCAATTTCTTCCTGCGCGCGCCCAAACATCATCGGGTCGCCGCCCTTGAGTCGCACAATATTTTCATATCGTGTTGCGGCCTCAACGAGGCTGCGATTGATGAAACGCTGGTCGGTGGAAACCTGGCCGCTGCGTTTGCCTACGGCGATTTTTTTGGCGTTCGCAGCCAGCGCGACGGTGTCGGGATGCACCAGCGCATCATAAAAAACCACCTCTGCGTTTTCCAGCAGCCGAGCTGCGCGTAGCGTCAGCAAATCCGGCGCGCCAGGGCCGGCGCCGACAAGATAGACTTTAGGCATATTAGTTATCTGCCAATACGGTGCCAGCCGCGACCGTGGCGTTGGTGGCTTCATCAATCAAAATCAATCCGCCCGTAGCGTGATTAACCGAGTAGGCATCTATCATGATCGGCTGCACGGTACGAATCAGCAGCTCGCCAATATCATTGGTGTTCAATGTCGTGGCTGGATTTGCGGTCAAGGTTTGCACGTCATAGCGCGAATTAACGGAAGCGATTTGCGCACGCACGGCGCGAGTGCCAATCTTCAGCAAATAACGGCGATTTAGATTGAGCGCGTCCGTGCTGAGCCAGCAGACATTCGCTCGCACCATATCGGTGACGCGCGGTGGATGCTGTGCATCGGCAATCATGTCGCCGCGCGAAATATCCAGCTGGCGGTCTAGCGTGATGGTGATTGAATCGAGTGTGCTGGCGGATTCTGAATTGCCATCGAGCGTAATGATTTCAGCAATGCGTGCGGTCTCGCCAGAAGGATGGACCACAACTTCGGAGTCGACCTTGATATGGCCTGATTCAACGCGACCAAGATAGCCGCGATTTTCTTTTGCTGCGCCAAAGCGCACGCGCGAAACCAGCTGCACGGGAAAGCGAAACGCGGATTCAGCTTGCTTCTCAACAGGTACACTTTCCAAAAACTCCAGCAAGGTTGGGCCCGCATACCAAGGCATATTGTTTGCGCCATTAAGCTCGCGCGCCACAACAAAATCACCGGCGAGAGCAGACACGGGAATAAACGAAATATTGCGCACGCCGAGCTCTCGCGCAATGGCTGTGAATTCGGTTTTGATTTTTGTAAACACAGTTTCGTCGTAACCCACCAAATCCATTTTGTTTACAGCGACGACGACATGCGGCAGATCAAGCAGCACGGCGAGAGCAGCATGGCGGCGTGATTGTGGCTGAATACCGCGGGCCGCATCAATCAACACAATCGCCACATTCGCCGTTGAAGCACCCGTGACCATATTGCGTGTGTACTGCTCATGTCCCGGAGTATCGGCGATAATAAAGCGACGCGTGGGCGTGGCGAAGTATCGATACGCCACATCTATTGTGATGCCCTGTTCGCGTTCGGCCGTCAAACCGTCGGTAAGCAACGATAGGTCAAGTCCCACTTGCCCACGCTTCTCGGTCGTCCGCGCAATCGCGGCCACCTGATCTTCGAGAATCGATTTGGAGTCATACAGCAAGCGCCCGATAAGCGTGCTCTTGCCGTCGTCAACCGAGCCGGCAGTGGTGAATCGGAGAGTGTCGATCGTTTTCATCAATTTTTGCGTTATGTTTTTGCGTGGTTGTGTTTTTTGCGTTTTTGAATTGTCTGACTCTGCCTGCAATTCAAAACAAATCAAAGCGGGCAAAAGTAGGTTTTTACTTTTGTCCGAACGATTAAAAATATCCTTCTTTTTTGCGCTGTTCCATCGATGCGTCGGATGTCTGATCGTCTAGTCTGGTGGCGCCGCGCTCG
>JANYGV010000013.1 GCA_025359285.1 Burkholderiales bacterium | reverse complement strand
AGCTTTTTTAACCTGAACGGAGTCGGCAAATGAACTTACACATGACTGGCCATCACCTCGAAATCACCCCATCCATTCGTGATTACGTGAACACCAAGATGATCCGAATTAACCGTCATTTCGATCATGTGATCGATGTGAACATGATTCTCAGTGTAGAAAAGCTGCGACAGAAGATTGAAGCCAACGTCCATCTTTCAGGTAAAGATATTTTTGCAGAATCCGAAAACGATGACATGTATGCCGCGATTGATCTGTTGGTAGACAAGCTGGATCGACAAATCGTTAAACACAAAGAAAAGATCAAGAATAAACACCCCGGCGAGGCGCCCAAGCGCGTTGCTGCGGCGCTGGAAGTTGCCGACGAGTAATCCACTGGGCTGAAATGAATGACACCGGAAAATCGCTTATTCTGGTCGTCATTCATGTTCCCGGTCCGATCCTATTCCGTCCCAAAAGACATATAAAAACTTATTGTCAACGCATCAAAAACTTCATGCAGTTCAAAAATAGCTCTATCGAATTTCTTAATCTGCAACATCTTTAAGCTGCAACGCCCCTTATGATTCAACCTTTATGACTCAATTACCCAAGCATCTTGCGATGTCACATCTGGTGCTCGACCTCGACGTGACCAGTAAAAAACGGCTGTTTGAACAAGTGGGATTATTGTTCGAAAACGAAAGCAAGATTGCACGCATCACCGTATTTGATGCGCTATTTGCCCGCGAAAAATTGGGCTCAACCGGTCTCGGTTTTGGCGTTGCCATCCCGCATGGCCGCATCAAAGGTCTGCGTGAGATGGTGGCCACTTTTATTCGTACCAAGGAGGGCGTACCATTTGAAGCGCCCGATGGTGAGCCCGTGCGGCTCGTGTTCGCAATGCTGGTGCCCGAACATGCAAATGAACAACATCTCAACATGCTCTCCGAGCTGGCGCAGATGTTCAGCGACCCTGACCTGCGCGAAAGGTTGCTGACAGAAACGGATGCAACGCACGTCCACACCCTGCTCACCGAGTGGACACCTTATACAAATTACGCCAACCATGCCCCAGCTAAACGTTCAGCAGCTCTTTGAAGAGCGGCGCGACAAGCTTCAGCTGACGTGGATTGGTGGGCACGATGGTGCTTCGCGCGTGCTCACTAACGATGCACTAAATCGGCCTGGGGTGGGTTTGGTGGGGCACATGAATTTGGTGCACCCGATTTTGATTCAGGCGATTGGCGAAAGCGATCTGGCCTACCTCAGCAGTCTGTCCACCGATGCGCGCATTGAATCGCTAAAACGCCTTTGCACCGGCGAAACGGTTTCGATCTTTGTCTGCGACGGAATGGATGCGCCCGGATATTTGATCGAGGCCTGCGATCAATACAACACACCATTATTTTTATCACAAAAAAAAGGCCGTGTATTCGTTAATTTATTGCGGCCCTATTTGCAGCGTGAACTATCCGAAGTCACCACCAAGCACGGCGTTTTTTTGGACGTACTCGGTTTTGGCACCATGATTACCGGCAATTCGCAAATCGGCAAGAGCGAGTTAGCGCTTGAACTAATTTCGCGCGGCGCGGGTTTGGTGGCGGACGACGCGGTCGAACTATTTCAAATCGGCCCGGAAACCATTCAAGGGCGCTGCCCCACCATCCTGCGTGATTTTCTGGAAGTACGCGGCATCGGGGTTTTGAACATTAGGGCAATTTTTGGCGAAACGGCGGTGCGGCCGCGAAAAACCTTGCGGCTCATTGTTCATCTTGAGCGCCCGACCGAAGACTATTTTCGCGGCCTGGATCGGCTGCAAACCAAATCAAGTACCACCACCATTCTCGGCGTCGAAATTCCCACCGTCACGTTGGCGGTGGTGGCAGGACGCAACCTCGCTGTGCTGGTCGAAGCGGCGGTACGCCATTATATTTTGCAAACCCGCGGCTACGATTCCACCAAGGATTTCCTGGATCGCCATGAAGCCGCCATGCGCGAGCAAATTGACGCAAGCACGCCTGCGCTTCCCAATACCAAGGCACCACGGCTTGCGCCCACCACGACAGAATCTGCCAGCGCCCCGCCAATGTTTGACGAAAGCGGTATTTTTCGTGCTTATGAATCCGAGGGCTGACTCTAAAGCTCCAGCGACGACGTCCATCTGTTATGGCCAGTTACCCATCCACGTAAATCACCATGCAACTTATTTTATTAAGCGGGCTTTCTGGCTCTGGCAAAAGTGTCGCGTTAAACGCGCTGGAGGATGCCGGCTATTTTGCTGTTGATAATTTGCCCGCCACATTAATTTCTGCGCTGGTTGAATCGGTTCGCGGCGGCAGTGAAAAAGTCGCGATCTCGATTGATGCACGTACCGGCGAAACCATATCAGCCCTGGCCGCGATTGTCGATGAGATGAAAGCCAAAGGCGTCACCTCGCACGTGATTTTTTTAGAAGCCAATGACGAAGCGCTTGCCAGGCGGTTTGCGGAAACACGCCGCCCGCACCCGCTGGCAGAACGCATCACCACTGGCGTGGCCGATTGCATCGCAGAAGAGCGACGTTTGTTGGCCGATGTCGCCGAATTGGGCCATCGCATGGATACGTCCGGCGTGAGCCCCAATGCGTTGCGAGGCTGGATAAAAGACTGGCTACACATTGACCGCACCCGACTCACACTGGCATTCCAGTCGTTCGGATTTAAGCACCGCATTCCGATGGATGCCGATTTTGTATTCGACGCACGGTTTTTGCCCAACCCGTTTTATGACCCAAAATTGCGCCCGCTCAGCGGCAAAGACGAGCCGGTCAAAAAATTCATGGAAGCTGACTTGAACGTCGCACACTTTATCGACGATATCGCGTCTTTTATATTGCGCTGGTTGCCTTCATTCGCGGGCGATAACCGTGCAGCACTCACTATTGCAATTGGCTGTACTGGCGGGCAACATCGCTCGGTTTACATCGTCGAAGAGTTAGCGTTACGATTTGGCAGTAGCCAGCAAGTGCTGGTTCGCCACCGCGATTATGCTGAGCGCATTACCGTGGTGCCAGCGTGACCTCATCGTGACCTCATACCGGCGTCATAGCAACATGAGCGCGATGGACTTGATGCGCATCGACACAACCCGAACCATCACAGGAATACTCAAGATTGATTAAGACCATTATCGAAACCGTTACCGACACCATTCGAAACAAAGTTGAGCCGGAGACATTCGAGCTGCCGATTTTTCCACTCGGCTCGGTGTTATTTCCCGGCGGCACGCTCGCGCTTAAAATTTTCGAGCAGCGCTACATGGATATGGCAAAAAACTGTTTGAAACACGCCAAACCATTCGGTATCGCACTCATCCGCGAAGGTCAGGAGGTCGGCTCGCCCGCCGCGCCGCATCCGGTTGGCTCACTCGCACGCATCGACGATTGGGAGATGCCCAATCTGGGCGTGCTACAGGTCAAGGTCATCGGCGACACAAGATTCCGCATTATCTCCAGCACGGTGGCGGCGTCGGGCTTAATCATCGGCACGGTGATTTCAATCGATGCCGATTTGCCCGGCGGTTTGCCCACAGCGAGCCCAATATTCAACGACTGCGCCCAGTTCCTGAAAAAAATCCTTGCACAAATCAATATGACGTCAGACGCGGCCGAATCGCAGTTTGCAGATGCAAGCTGGGTCAGCTTTAGGATCACCGAACTCCTGCCCTTCGGTAGCGCCGTCAAACAAAAAATGCTCGAATTAACCGACGCCAAAATGCGCCTTGAAATTCTGCATCGATTTTTAACGGAGCAGCAACTGCTTGATGGGGTTGTAAAGGGCTAGGCTCACTTGGGGAAGCGTCATTTTTCGCAACTAAAGTTCATTATTTTATGGCAATGAAAATGAGACTAGCTGCCCACATCGCCATCAACGGTTCATAGGATTGTTCTCGAAAGCAATACGGCTGGCGTTTTATCTGAATATTTAATGGGCCACCGCCTCTTACCACGCTCTCCCTTCACCACTCATTCTTCCCAATCGAATCGCCAAATCGCGATCATCGCAAACACCGCACTAAAAGCCAGCATCACGCCAATCGGTGCTAACGCGGCTTCTAGCCCTAGCCCGCGCCAAGTCATCGCCGTAAGACCATCGATGGCCCATCGCGTGGGCACGCCAAGTGACACGGTTTGCAGCCATTCCGGGAAGACGAAACTGGGCACCCAGGCACCACCGAGCATCACCATCAGCAGAGTCGCGAAGATCGCCAAACCCCGCGTCGCTTCAGGCGTTTTGCCAATGGCTGCGATCAATAAACCAAAGGTCGCAGTCAAGAAGCCAAATGCCCACATCACACCCATGAAACCGATGATGCTGCCTTCGAGTCGGACTTTAAAAAATGCCAGCGCAGCCGCATAAATAATCGACATGACGATGGCGGCAATGAGCGTGCAGCTGGCGATACTGCTACCCAATAAAAGTCGGGTAGAAATCGGCGCTGCACGCAGGCGCTTCCACAAGCCCATGCGCCTGGCGAGCAGCAGACCGACACCAAAGTCGACGCCCATGAATAAAATGAATTGCACGCTCATCCCCGCAAACGATTGAGCGTAACTATTGTATTTTTTATCAATGCCCGAGGTAACTTCGGTGGCATTGGTGGTGAATGGCATGCTGAAACCCGGCGCGGCAGCGGCAGCACCTTTGTCCGCTGAACTTGCCCGCGCCGCTTGAACTTTGGCAATGCTATCAACCATCGCGCTCAGGTCGCGTTTCAGATCGGGCGAGATTTTATTGGCGTCACCATCAGTCGCTTTCTGCATCTCCTCACGCAAACGAGCCACCGCCGGGCTATTCACACTGAAAGCTGATTGCGAAACTGCCTGCATCACGTGTTGCGCGAGTATGCCGCGAACCAATCCCAGCACCATGCTTTGCGACGGGTCGTAATGAATATCGACCTGCGGTTTTTTGCGCTCATCGATGCTGCCAAATAACGCCGCCGTGGCCTCAGCCCCGAATCCGACAGGCAATACAATGGCGGCGCGCAGCTTACCGTTTTGTACTAACGTCATTGCTTGTGTCACTGCCTGCCCTTGCCCATGCTTCGCCACTCCCGCGTCCGCCACTGCGTCCGCGTCGCTAAATGGGGTAACCGCCAACGCGGCATCAGCGGACAATGCCGAAACAATTTTCTGTGAGAGCGTGCTGCGATCAAGATCGATGACGGCGATAGGCACTTTGGATAATTTGTCGGATCCGGGCGCGAATAATGAGCCGAAAAATGCCGCGACCGCAATCGGCGCGGCCAGCGTAATTACCAGCGAACGTTTATTTGAAAAAAATAAAACAATGTCCTTGCGAACCAGTGCGACCAGCGCAGTTAATTTAGCGTTCATATTTTTCCCGAGATGTAATTCAATATTTAATGACTGGCGATCATGGGATCGCAGCGGCTTTCACTAGCGCTTAATCGCGCAACTGACGACCCGTGAGGGCCAAAAATAGAGTCTCCAGATTGGCGCGTCCTGATGAAACGTGATTAACCTTCAGCTCCTGCGCGCCCAGCCACACCAGTACCGTGGCCGCATCGTTTGAAAGATCGTCCAACGCGATTTTTAGCTGGTTATTTTTAACATGGGCTTCCCGGACACCGCTCACCCGACATAGCGCCGCCAGATCAAGATCGCCTTCAAAATCGACCGCTAACGTTTGCGACGCCGGCAAGCGGGTGTACAGGCCCGCCAAAGTGTCGCTGGCAATCACCTTGCCGTGATCCATGATGACAATACGGTCACACAGGCGCTCGGCCTCTTCCATGTAATGCGTGGTGTAGATAATCGCCTTACCGCGCGCTCTGAGCGCTTCCAGATTGTCGAAAATCGAGTTGCGGCTTTGCGGATCAATGCCCACCGTCGGCTCGTCGAGAATAAGCACATCGGGATCGTGAACAAGTGCCGCCGCGATATTCAGTCTGCGTTTCATCCCGCCTGAAAAAGTAGCGGGTTTATCGCGCGCGCGGTCGGCCAGACCCACCAATTCGAGCGCGATATGAGCGCGCTTTCTCAGGTCAGCACCCGCCAAGCCATACAGCGCGCCGAACAGTTCGAGGTTGTGCAATGCACTGAGCGTTTCGTAAAGCGCAATGTCCTGCGGCACCAAGCCGATGCGGCGCTTGGTGAAATCGCTATTTTTTACAGCATCCACACCGCAAACCATGATGCTGCCTTCATCCGGCTTCAGCAGCCCGCAAATCATGGATACGGTCGTGGTTTTGCCCGCGCCATTCGGGCCCAGCAGGCCGACAATTTCGCCAGGCTGAACCGTGATCGAAACATCGCTCACCACGCGTCGATCACCGTAGCGCTTGCTCAACCCGGCGGCAATCAGCCCCACACGGCTTGCGTCCACCGCTGTCGCAGCACCCTTGGCGAGAGGTGATCCCGTGGTCAGCAACATTGTTTTGCTCTCCTGCATTTTGTTTTGGTGCATGTCGCGCCCCTGCTATTAAGGTCGCTTAACTTTACGGCCAGCTCCGCCGCGGGAGGCTAGCGATAGGATGAACCGCCTGTTTGCAAGGATCAGTGGCGCGTGGCCGTCGCGAATGGAATCTGTGGGGCCTGCGTGGGTTTGGGTAGCGTATCAAGCCCGGCGATTGGCGAAGTATGTACGGCGCTGAACGCATTGCGCCGCCCCGAGATTAGCCGCCAAAAAACATCCTGACATTTCCAAACCAGGCCGGTTATTGCACGCTCGCGCCGTGTTTTTCGCGTTTCGTCGCAAGCCGATTGAGGGTGTGATGGCGCACCGATAAAGTCACACCATCGAAACAAAACAACCCAACCCAACACACCTCTGGAGATGAACATGAAAACAGTCAACACAGTAAACGCCGCAAACCATAAAGACAGCATTGGTGCTATCGCGATCATCGGTTGTATCTTTACCACCGCCATCGCCACCATTGCCAGCAGCCAGCATGGTGCTGAATTAAAGCCTTTGTCGGTCTACAAAATGGACGTGATTGAAGTGACGGCACCGCGTATTTACGTGCAGAAAATGCCAACGATCTTGGTCACGGCTTCGCGCATTGATTCGACGATGGTGGCCGCCACCGTCACAAGCGCCAGCCCAGCAAACAAAGCGCTTTGATAAATTTGTACACCCTAACTTAATTTAGCAAGACCCGCTTCCAGCTTGCCGTTTGAAGCACAAATGTGCCGAGAAGCGCGTAGATGCTAGGCTTTCAATTTCGCGGCTATTTAGCCCGACGCCAGTAAATCCAGCGCGCTGCCGGGAATGGGGCAGAAATCATCGGTAACAGATTGCGCGACTTGGTTGGGATTGATGACGACTAAATCGTTATCCTTGGCGAAATCCAGCAAAAACCGATACGCGCGCGGCTCAATCGTGATCAATGACGGCTCGACCACGACACAACGCACACCATCCAGCATCACCGGCCGCACATAGGGCGAGTAACGCATCTGCCCGTCGCCGCCAAACGTCGACATCACCCCGCACAAACGCTCAGCCCAGTCACTCGGGCGAAAGGCTTTGCCTAGCAACGTGACGCCCTGAATCACGATGCGCATCGGGACATTGCTTCGCGCAGCATTGCTTTGCGCGGCATTGCTTTGCGCGGCATTGCCTTGCGCAGCATTGCTTATCCCCGCTGCGCTTTTATCCAAATCACTCGGCTCGATATTATTCACACGAAGCGGCACAACGCGAATTCAGGTGGCGCAACAACGAATGGTGAGAGAAGGTGATACCGAGAGTAGTACGAGTCAGTGGCTAACATGGGTTGCGCGGGATGACGAATATCAGCATGGAATATCGCGAATTATAACGGCTAGGAATCATTCACCCCAGCACGTCATGATCAACCTGACTTGATTGGTCTCATCTGGGCTTCGCCACGGAAGTCTTGGCTAAAGTTTTTCACTTATTTTTTCCATAAAATAGCTTAGCGCGGTCTTTGTTGCGCCGCATCATCGTTTGCCCTAGTATTTGCGTGTCCGTTTCAGTTTGCGTTTCCGTTTCCGTTTCCGTTTCAGTTGGCGTTGGCGTTTGCGTTTCTGCATGCGGTTACGTTTGTTTTAACTTCACGAAATTATTTTGCGTAGGAGTGCCCATGTTATCGGTTCACCAAATGAATACCTTTAGCCCGCAGGACGTCGCATTCACGCACGGCGACGGCGCATGGCTTTTCACCACCGACGGGCGAAAAATTCTAGACGGGCTGGCCGGGATCGCCGTCAATGGCGTCGGCCATGCGCACCCCAGGTTGGTGAGGGCGATTGCCGATCAGGCGGGCAAAATTATTCATTCGTCGAATCTCGCCAACATTCCCGAGCAGGCCGCACTCGCGGACAAAATTTGTGCATTGTCGAATATGGACAATGTATTTTTTGGTAACTCAGGGGCGGAGGCCAACGAATGTGCGATCAAACTCGCGCGACTGTATGGTCATCAACGCGGTATCGCCAATCCACAAATTATCGTGATGGAACGCGCATGGCATGGCCGCACGCTAGCTACCTTGGCCGCATCCGGCTCGCGTAAAGCGCAGGCCGGATTTGAGCCACTGGTAACAGGTTTTATTCGCGTGCCGTATAACGATATCGCCGCGATTCGCTCAATTGCGGCGCACAACGGCGATGTGGTCGCGGTGCTCGCCGAAGTGCTACAGGGCGAAGGCGGCATCTATGAAGCGCGGGCCGATTATCTGCGTGAGTTGCGTCAGCTTTGCACCGATAAACAGTGGTTCATGATGATTGATGAAGTGCAATCCGGCATTGGCCGCACAGGCAAATGGTTTGCACATCAATGGGCCGACGTCGTGCCTGACGTCATGCCGCTGGCGAAGGGCTTGGGTTCTGGCTTGCCGATTGGCGCCTGCGTGGCGAAGGGCGTTGCGGCGAACGTATTCAAGCCCGGCAATCACGGCACCACTTTTGGCGCGGGCCCCTTGGTATCGGTCGCGGCGCTGACCACGCTAGCGATTATGGAAGACGAAAATCTGCTGGATAACGCTGGCACAATGGGCGCGCTGATTAAGGCCGAGTTCGCGACCGCGTTGAGTGGCGTGGCATCGGTAAAGGAAATTCGCGGCATGGGGCTGATGCTGGGGATCGAGCTTGATCGGCCCTGCGCAGACGTGGTCAAAATCGCGCTTGAGCAGGGCGTGTTTATCAACGTCACGCACGACAACGTGATACGTTT
>JANYGV010000376.1 GCA_025359285.1 Burkholderiales bacterium | reverse complement strand
CCTTGGTCGAAAAGATACTGCGGACGGGTCAATCTGGTTTGATTACCCGCAGGCGCAAATTGATGCCGTGATTGCGCTGGTCAAACAAATTGTTGCGAAATACCAGATTCCGCCGGAACGCGTGCTCGGCCACAGCGATATCGCGCCGCAACGAAAGACCGATCCGGGACCGCGCTTCCCATGGAAGCAGCTGGCCGACTTAGGCTTGGTGCAGTGGCCTAACGTCAACCGAGTGCAACTAAAATTGCCGGAGTATGCGGCCACATTGCCCGATATCGAGTGGTTCCAGAACAAGCTCGCGCGCCATGGTTTTGAGGTGCCCAGAAACGGCGAGCTGGATGAGCGCACGCGCGCGGTGGTGCGGGCTTTCCAAATGAAATATCGACCCAACAACATCGACGGCACACCCGATGCCGAAACCGCTGCCATGCTGGAGGTGTTGACCACGCCAGATCCGCTCAAGTCATCAATGCCCATTCCTATCACCAACATCGCAAGTCCCATCGAGACGGCTGCAGAACCAAAATGAAAACAAAATTTTTTCTATCCGCGAGCGTTCGCCCCAACACACCCCTCAACGCCTCCTGCATCGCACCCCGCATCTCACATCACAATGCACCCTACATCGCCACTCACATGATTCCTAGCCCCTTCACTTTATTAACCGCCCTATCAATCGCTTTCTTAATTTCTGGCTGTGCCACGACCATTACCACTGTCCCCGCCACTAATCCAACTTCACCATCAAAACCAACAAGCATGATGATCCCATTGTCCCGCGCTACGTCAATGCAGCTCGCGCTGAGCAATCAGCTTGATGGCGAACTTGCTGCGATGGTCGCCAATCCTGCCAAGCCGCTAGCGAGCCTGTCGGTGCTGGCCGTGCGAGCGGGCGGCGTCGTGTACCAACGGCAATTTGGCTACAAGTTCATCGACAGTGAGAAGCCGGAAAAGAGCACACGCGGCGATGTCGATACGCTCTATCGCGTTGCCTCCATTTCAAAAATGATCACCACGCTCGGGGTCATGAAACTGGTTGAGGAGGGCAAGCTCGATCTTGATCGCGACATTAGCGATTATCTGGGCTATCGGCTGCGTAATCCAAATTTTCCCAACGACGCCATCACTATCCGCATGCTGCTTTCGCACACCTCGTCACTGCGCGATGAAGGCGGATATTACTGGGAAGCCAATACCGATTTGAAAGACGTGCTGCTGCCCGGTGCGAAGCTTTATGACAAAGGTGAGATGTGGGCCAAAAACGCCAAGCCCGGCGCTTTTTTTCAGTACGCGAATTTGCCTTGGGGCGTATTGGGCACCGTCATGGAACGGGCCAGCGGCGAGCGTTTTGATCGGCTGATGACACGAACTATTTTTGCACCAATGGGAATTACGGGCGGCTTCAATCCTGCTGAATTTTCTAAAGAAACGCTTGCCAACACCGCTACGCTCTATCGCAAACGCACGGAAATTGACGGCAAAGAAATCTGGAATATGGCCGGCCCATGGGTAGCGCAGGTTGACGATTACAGTCAGCTTGCACCGAAGCCACGCGCTGGTGCGGATTACGTTATCGGCAGCAACGGCACCGCGTTCGGCCCGCAGGGTGGCGCGCGATTATCCGCGCCGTCATTAGGCAAAATTATGTTGATGCTGATGAATGGCGGCAAACACGAGGAGACGCAAATCTTATCGGCAAAATCAGTGGAACTGATGCTGTCAAATCAGTGGCATTACAATCCGAAAACCAATAACGGCGCGAGCGGTGAAAGCGGCTTTAGCGGCCAGGAAAAACTCTTCAACGCGTGGGGATTGGGCGTGCAGCAATTTCTCGACCTCAGCGGCCCAAACGCGGGAGATCGCCTTGTCGAAGGCGGCGGCTTTAAGGCAATGGGTCATTTGGGCGATGCCTGGGGACTCACCGCAGCGCTGGTGTTCGACCCGGTCAGCAAAAACGGGATGATTTTTCTTATCGGCGGGCCAGGCTTTGATCCCGAAACCAACAAGGGAAAATATTCTGCGCTGTTTCGCCACGAGGAGCAGATTTTGGACGCGCTTTATCGGCGGGCGATTCTGCAACAATGATGCGTCAGGAATTTTAAAACTCCTCTGTTGGCGGGGTTTTTAGAGCATTTATGGCTGCCAATGCCCGCCAATAAACGACTCTAATTTTTTCCAAGCGGTAATTGGGTCGGTATCGCCGCAACCCCACCAAACCCTACTCCGCCATAACCTCCATTTGTTTCGGGCATCGCCTGATGTGACGGTGCGATTTGGCGTAATGTACGTTACTGCTAAATTTGCAAGTCGCTCAGTGCAGCCATTGACATCAATCAACGTGTCATCGTCGCGCTAAAGTCATCATTTGGGTCACGTTTAAGTTTGAGTAACGCCCAAACTTTTTTGTATTTCTTTACTCTGCGATTGATGTAAAAATAATGTGCAAGCTAGCAGGCATATTTTGATGTTTTCGCGCCTATTCATCACTTCCCTCACGGAGCATTCACATGGCAAAACTTAACGTAAACGGCAAGGTGCGCGAATTCAGCGCGGACGAGGGCACACCGCTGCTTTGGGTGTTGCGCGAGCAACTGGGTTTGACCGGAACCAAGTATGGGTGCGGTCTTGCGCAATGCGGTGCCTGCACGGTGCATATCGATGGCGTGGCCACGCGGAGTTGTGTGCGGCCGGCGTCAAGTGTGAAGGCCACTGAAAAAATCGTTACCATCGAAGGACTCTCGCCGACTGGCTCACATCCCCTGCAAAAAGCGTGGGTCGCGCTCGACGTACCGCAATGCGGCTACTGCCAATCGGGAATGATTATGGCCGCTGCTGCGTTGCTGAAAGCAAAGCCAAATCCGAGCGACGCCGATATTGATGCCGCCATGACCAATATTTGCCGCTGTGGCACGTTTAACCGAATTCGCGCGGGAATCAAGGCGGCGGCCAAAGGCGGTGACTTTAAAAATGCGGGTTTAAGCATCGAGCATGTGGCGCTGGCCCCCGAATTAGCGAACGCATCGGCAAACGAGGTTACAAAATCATGAGCACAACTAATATTTCACGTCGTCAATTTCTGGGTGCCTCGGCCTCATTGTCGGCGGCAGTCGCCGGTAGTTTAGTGGTGGGGTTTCATATTCCTTTTATTAAATCTGCTGAAGCCCAGGCCACTTTAAATCAAGGCACCGCGCCCGAAATTAACGCCTGGGTCGTCGTGCAGCCGAACGACACCGTGGTAATCCGCGTGGCGCGATCCGAAATGGGACAAGGCTCGTTAACCGGCCTGGCGCAGCTAGTTGCTGAAGAGTTGGAATGCGACTGGGCCAAAGTCACCACAGAATATCCAACACCGGGCCAAAACTTGGCGCGTAATCGTGCCTGGGGAAACTTCGGCACCGGCGGCAGCCGTGGTATTCGCGATTCTCAAGACTACGTG
>JANYGV010000371.1 GCA_025359285.1 Burkholderiales bacterium | reverse complement strand
CGCAATTTCTGCACTGCCCAACGCGTGGGAACAAGCACTGGCCGCCCGCTTGGTGCGCGCCAAAGCGGGAACCGCGATCACGGCCGATTTAGCCGCCGCCGTCAAAATTCAGGAAGCGCAAAAACTGACGTTACTGCAACTCGAATCCGCGCTCGACATCGCCTCGCCCGTCGTATTTCAGGCCGCGCGCCGCGACCTGAAATTACGCGCAATGAAAATGGCGATGGAAGGCAAAGCCTCAGCAGAAGCGAATCCCAGCATCGATAAACTGACCGCTGATGCATTGGGCTTTTCGCATCTGGATGCCGCATCGAGAGAACGGTTGAACGCGATTATGGAGGCGTTACGAGTGGGAGCGCATCGGGTAGGTTGATTGGATGAAGCCCGATTTATTTAGATTGCGGTGAATTTTTCACTACTTGCCTTAATTTCCGTGTGCTCCTAGACGAGACGCCGAGTCAGATTTCCCATCATGCCTAACGCCGCGTTAAACCGTCTTAGGCGGTTTGTTGTTTCCATCCTGCGAGCGCAGGTGAATTGTGCCGCAATCTGCTGAGCTGGGCGTTGTAGGCTCAATGAAAAGCTCTCGGTTACGCCATCTTATCTACTTCGCGGTCGCGGTGGTCTCTCTACTGATCGCTGGGTGGCTCCTCCTGTGGATGTTCTCATCTGCAAGCCTTGGCTGCGTCGCGTGCAACTGTACATACAGCTTGTTCGCAGAACACGTTCGCTGTCGCCAACCGATCATTGCTCAAATTCTTTTTGTCGTCGCGATACTTGTTGGGATCATCGCGGCGTTTCTGGGCTTTCAGCGACGTACACATAATCAAGAACCGAGATAAAAACCCGGATTAAGCTTCGCCTCCTCCAGCTACGTTTGAGACCGCCACCGCCGCGCAAAATAGTAGAACCCTAATATCTACGGCGCTTTTGAGCAATTTTTGCTCCAAACACTTCGTCTTTGCTAGAGCTTATATTTTTTATTGCGCTTCGTATTGCCAAGCAACTTATCGCTAGTATCGTCTCGTATTTCTTGTTATGAATATCGTTCACGATCATTTTGTCCTCGCCCTTTTTCATCCTTTTCCATCCTTTTTCATCCTTTTCCATCCTTTTCCATCCTTTTCCATCCTTTTCCGCCCCTACCCATCTCATCGACCGGGCACCATGCGCGCTTTTTTTCGCAGCGCTACGACACGCACTACACCGAGCGCTATCTCAATGACCCAAAAGTAAACGCGGCCGGCTATAAGCAGAGCACGGTATTTGCGTATCTGGACGGCCTGGGTTCGCCGCTGCTGCTATTGCACGGCATGGCGGATAACAACGTGCTGTTTACCAATTCAACGCGATTGATCAGCGACCTTACCTCGCGCAGTGTGCTGTTCGATTTAATGGCCTATCCAGGCGCCAAACACGGGCTCGCCACCAAGAAAAATAAAATTCATCGTGATCGAACCATTGAAGCGTTCTTTGCGAAGCACCTGGGGAACGGTACGCGCCAGTCGCTGGATGTCTACGCGGCAAATGAATAACTAGGGTGAAACTACAAACACTAGCAACAGCGCGGCGATTAGGCAGTTTTGGCGCCGAGATCGCTGTCAATGCTTGTGTTTCAATTTTGCTTAAATTTTGTCTCTGGCAGGTCGCGCCCCGGATCGGCCACGAACCCACCATAACCCTGCCACGAACCCACCATCACCCTGCCACGAACCTGCGTGACGTTTCTACTGTCTACAATTCGTCGTATTTCTTGTTCGAGCCGCGCGCTTTTTCGGCCGGATACTTTTCTGCGTTGAGCCGCATTTTTTCTTGGGCGGCGGTGATCAAATTGATCTCCAGCTTATCGCTCAGCCGAATCAGATAGAGCAGCACATCTGCCGCTTCCAGCCCAACCGCGTGGCGAGCCTCGGGAGAAATATTATTGCTTTCAGCTTCCGTGAGCCATTGGAAGTGCTCGAGTAATTCGGATGCTTCGACCGACAATGCCATGGCGAGATTTTTGGGTGAATGAAACTGATCCCAATCGCGATCGGCGGCAAACCGGCGCAGTGCATCGCGTAATTCATCAAGACCAGATGCGGTCGGAATCACGATTCAAAAAAATCTTTTTCAGCGTCGGCAGAAATTGCTGCCACCGGGGACGCTTCCGCCACGGCGGGCGGGGAAGCAAATGAGCCTAATGAGGGTGATGGCACGGTGGGCAAAGAGGGTGGTGGATCAAACGCAGCGCTGCCTTCCAAGGCCTCATGCAATGCGCGCTGAATGGTGCCGGCATCCATCGGCACCCGGCCTTGAGAACGCAAGAGAATGCGCGACGGTAGATCAAGCAATCGGGTTTGCGGGATACGCAAATTGGCCGCGACGTTGAGCGTTGGCAACAAGTAAGTGCCGCGAAAGCCAGGCTGCGCGCGATCCATGGCGTCCACAATTGCCTGCTGCGAGCGTGCAATGCCGGCAAGAAGTTCAGCCAGTTGTTCGTGAGTGAGGGTCATGTTGTTATAAAAATGAAAGGGGACGTGAATAAATATCTTACATCGTAGAATCGGGTGCAAAACTAATCGACGAGCGGCAATATCGCCACCCACAACGGATTTAGGTGCCTTGGCGCTGGTGTTGATGTTGGTCTTGGTGTTGATGTTGATGTTGGTCTTGGTGTTGATGTTGGTTTTGGTGTTTACCACTCATGCATAATCGTGTCGCTGAAGTCGTGTTGATGACGTTGATGGCACTTGCCATGAGCCATGTAACTACAGGCCATACAAATAAGCATCCGCTACCGACATGAATGACCGTTCATTTAACTTTTGAGGAGCTTCCGTGACCACAAGATATGCCGCCAATTCTGCCAATCTTCTTAATCGTCCTAATCCTCTAAACGCTGCTCCGCGGGCGATAGCATGGGTACTTTTGCCGCTATTTTTATGGGCCGCCGCAGCCTCAATGCCCGCCACTGCGGAAACAAAAACAACCAGCGCGCTGGCCGCAGCGCCCGCGAAGACAGCCGCAAATAAGCCAGCCAAACGCTATACGATCGAGCAATTCATGGCGACTACCGGCATTACTGGCGCATCGTTCAGCGCTGACGAAAAGCGGATTCTATTTTCGAGCAATGAATCCGGCATTTTCAACGCTTATACCATTCCGGTCAGCGGCGGCGAGCCCACCGCGCTAACCAAATCCACCACCGACAGCACCTATGCGGTGAGCTTT
>JANYGV010000361.1 GCA_025359285.1 Burkholderiales bacterium | reverse complement strand
ATCACTCCTCAAACGCAAACAAAACCGCATCTGCCGGCACCATATCGCCGACTTTGAAGGCTACGCGTTCGACCACGCCGTCTCTTGGGCTGACGATGGTGTGCTCCATTTTCATGGCCTCCATGATGATGAGTGCCTGCCCTTTTTTGATCTTGTCGCCCGCATCGGCCATTACTTTTACGACGCGACCCGGCATCATTGCGGTCAAGCGGCCGTCGTTGGTTTCGCCACTGGTCTCAAAGTGAAACGGATCTACCAATCGCAAGTGGTGACGGGTGTTCGAAAGCAGCACGGAAAACTGTTCCTGATGCGCCAATACCTTGGCATGGAAAACGACGCCATTCGCCGCAAAGTGAATTACATTGTCTTCAATGGCGTGCTGGGTGACACCGAATTCGCTGCCCTGAATATCAAAAACGTAGCCTACTGGCGAGCATTTGATATGAACCACCTCAATGGCTGAATCTGTTGATTTCTCAATTGCTGCAACGCCTCCGGTGTGAAACTCCAGCGTACGCGCTGTGCCACGATTCAGCCACCATCCACTTCTGCTGTCCCATACGCTACTGCCAGTGTTCCCACTGCCGACACCGTTGCCTGATGATTTTTGCTCGCGATTAAGTTCAAATAAGGCCGCCGCAATCAGCGCCTCGGCAGGGCAGGCCGTCTCACCAGCCATCAACTTTTCGCGATGGCGCGGAATAAATCCAGTATCAGTTTCGCCATCGATAAAAGCCTGGTGTCTAACCAACTGTTGCAGAAAGCCGAGATTGGTTTTAACGCCGATGATATCGGTTTCAGCGAGAGCAACTTGCATGCGGCGAATCGCTTCGTTGCGGTCGCCGCCCCACGTGATGAGTTTGGCAATCATCGGGTCATAGTAGACGCTGATTTCATCGTCGGCAAATTTGCCAATCCCGACACCGGTATCGAGACGAATGTCGCCTTCAGCATCCAGCGTCGGGGTGGCGAAAACATGTATTTTTCCGGTTTCAGGTAGAAAATCATTCGCCGGGTTTTCAGCGCATATCCGCACCTCAATCGCGTGGCCCCCGGTGATAATTTCTTTTTGCTTCAGTGGCAATGGCTCACCTGCCGCGACCCGCAGCTGCCACTCCACTAAATCCTCGCCGGTAATCATTTCTGTAATCGGGTGCTCGACTTGAAGGCGCGTGTTCATTTCCATGAAGAAAAACTCGCGATCCTTACCCGCTATAAATTCAATCGTGCCTGCGCCGCGATAGGCGATAGCGCGCGCGGCTGCTACGGCGGCATCGCCCATTTTCTTGCGCATATTTTCATCAATGGATAGATACGGCGAGGGTGTTTCTTCGAGAACTTTTTGATGGCGACGCTGGATTGAACATTCGCGTTCATAGAGATGAACATAGTTGCCGTGGGTGTCGCCAAATACCTGAAACTCAATGTGATGAGGTCCCAGCACAAAGCGTTCAATCAGTACGTCATCATTGCCAAATGCGCTTTTGGCCTCGCGGCGCGCAGCCTCCAGCTGTGAAATAAATTCTTCGGATTTTTCAACTAGACGCATACCTTTGCCGCCGCCACCCGCCACTGCTTTTATGAGCAGCGGATAGCCGACAATATCAGCTTGCTTCGCCAAAAAAGTGGGGTCCTGATTGTCGCCGTGATAGCCCGGCACCACCGGCACTTTAGCGGTTTGCATCAGCGCTTTCGCGGCGCTCTTTGAGCCCATTTTTTCAATGGCTTCAACGGTCGGGCCGATAAACACGATTCCAGCGATTTCACAGGCACGGGCAAATTGCGCGTTCTCTGACAAAAATCCATATCCCGGATGAATCGCTTCGGCGCCCGATTTTTTTGCGACCTCAATAATAGTTTCGCCTTTAAGATATGAATCCACCGGGCGCGGGCCGCCGATCAAGTGCGCTTCATCCGCCTGTTTCACATGCTGCGCATTTGCGTCAGCTACAGAGAAAACGGCGACTGTGCGAATCCCCATGCGCTTGCAGGTGCGGATGACGCGGCAGGCAATTTCGCCGCGGTTGGCGATCAGAATTTTATTAAACATTGTTATTTTTCTACCTTAGTGCTGCGTGAGTATTATTTGGCTGTTGATGCGATGTAGGCAGTTGAGCAAAGGGCTAGGCGAAACGCTGGGCGAGCATTGATATTGGCTTAACAGCCTTCTAAGTCGTCTTTCCTGCCCAAGCGGGCGGACGCTTTTCAAGAAACGCGGCGAGTCCCTCGCGACCCTCCGCGCTGGCGCGCACCCGAGCAATTCGCTGCGCGGTTTCCGCCACTAGTTCATCATTCAAAGGCCGATTTGCGACCGCCGCAATCAACGACTTCGACTCCGCTTGTGAGTCGGGCCCCGCCGCCAAAAGCGCTTTGCATAATTCGCTAATTCGGGCGTCCATTTCAGCGTCGGTAGCTGCCACTTCGTGCAACAAACCCAAGCGATGCGCTTCGTGCGCATCAAATTTTTCGGCGGTCAGGAAATAACGATGCGAAGCGCGCTCGCCAATTGCGGCGATCACATATGGCGAAATAACCGCAGGAATAAGACCCAGCTTCGCCTCGGAAAGTGAAAAGGCTGCCGCCAGTGTGCCGACTGCGATATCGCAGCACGCGACCAAGCCAACACCGCCACCATAAGCAGCACCCTGCACGCGTGCGACAGTAGGTTTCTTCAAGCCGTGCAACGTTTTCATGAGTGTGCCCAGACCCATTGCGTCGTGAAAATTTTCGTCGGGTGAGTAGCCCGCCATACGCTTCATCCAATTGAGATCAGCACCTGCTGAGAATGATTTACCAGCCGCCGCGATAACGACAACACGTACTTCAACCGCCTTCTCCATTGCCATCAGCGCTGCGGTTAATTCAGCAATTACGACGTCGTCAAAAGCATTATGCTTTTCTGGATTATTGAGCGTGATGACGCCTATTGGGCCGTCAATTTTTGATATCACATGATTCATTTAAGGCGCTTCCGTCGCTGGCATTTTAGTAATTTAATTCGACCGTTCGACAACTGGCCATATGGCAAATTGGCGATGTGGCATGTGAGCCTGCAGCCGTCTAGCCTTTTTTCCGATATTTCTCGCCCGCTTCTACACGTGTCTGCATGATGTTTTGCTTCGGTGGCAATGGGCAAGTGGTGAATTCCGAAAAGGCGCAGGGCGGGTTATAAGCTTTGTTGAAGTCGAGCTTGAAGGTGGTGTTGGGTGCAGGTTTCTTTTCCACAAACAGGAAACGAGACGGGCGGTAAGTTGTATCCCCCGAGGTGCCATCGCGAAACACAAAAAATAAGCCGTCATCATCACCGATCACGTCCATTTTGTGAGTTTTGCCTTTGAGCTTGAATTCAACATAACCGGGGCTGGGCTCTTCCGAAATTTCATCGATGATGTTCACAATCGACAGTGTTCGACCGGGCGGATAGGGGATAAATTTTGCATCCACCAGAAATTGATCCTTAGCTTCGTACCAAAGGCGGCCCGGAAAATTTTTACGTACCAAGGATTCGTTATCGGCCAGCCGCAACACAAAGGTGCCATTACGTTCAATGATGTGCATCGATATCCGCTGTAGCGAGACCCAATCGCGTTTTTCACTGGAGGTCTTCATCACGCGTTCGCCTGAAAATGCAGTACCGTCGCTCGTCATTGAGACGCCATCCGCTAGCTTGAGCGTCACGGTAAGCGCGTCTTTGTCCACGACTAGCGCGCCGATTGTGTCAGGGCCGATGCCTTTCAGTTCGGGTGGCAGCACGATGTCGTTGTTTTTGCCAACGCCAAAAGTATTGATGCCCGGTTTCATAATGAAGCGGCCTGCGAGCGTGAGCCAGCCATTGTCCCGCCTTAAACTGGTTTCAACCTTGTCGCGCCATGCTTCGATATCGGCAATATATTCCAGCGACAACTCGTTCTTGCTTTTGTTTGCCGCGGCAGGGGCAGCCTGAGCTGAAAAAGTCAGCGCGCAGATAAGCGCGCAAGTGGCGGCGAGGATGGCCGCTGATAAATTAACCAACCGCAAAAAATTCATTGGCATAGTCTTCATGTGGGGATTCCGTTGACGTTACTTTGGTGGCTATTAATTTGATAACTCTGATTTTAATGCGGATTGCGGTGTATTACGCTGAATGATGTTATTTCGCACGACGCCATTCCGAGCGGGGATTTAGCTCATGATTCGCGCGACAAATAACAGACTTCCCGCGAAGCAGGTTCCAATGCTCGTTCAGCACACTTGAAGCAAAGTCGGTGATATGGTGTGAACAATGGGCCTGCACTCAATACGCTCGTACTTTTGGTGTGAACAATGGGCTTGCATTCAATACGCTTGTACTTTTAAGTTCAAAATTGCGAACCTGGAACGACTCGGCTGATTCATAATTAAACAAAATGAGCAAATAGCGAAAAGTTGACAACTTTATCGCGTGATATCGGGATGAATCTGTATGCCTTCAAATGAAACGCCTGTCCGTAAACGCGGGGTGAGCCAAAGCCGTATCCGTGGCATGTGGAATGGTCTGCGCCAGGGCTTGCAGCAGCGCATGCTGGGCCGCAAATTCGGGAGCGCCTCAAATGGGAAGAGCAGTAAAACCAATAACGTCAGCGACGCGCCGTCGACTAACTCTATCGGCCTATCTAATCTGGGCGCAGGTGCCGAGCTATATGCGCAACTAAAACGCGAGTTAGGGACGATCGAGAATTTTCAGCGAAACGCGGCGGGCGCATTTGGCCATCGCCTTGATCAGTTGGTCGAGATAGACCGTGGCATTGAGGCGCTTCTGATTGAATTATTTCAACCAGACATTGCCGAAAAATGGCAAGGAAATTTGGGGCTGCGGGCCGCATTTGGTCGGAGATTGGCGCAGATTTCTACTCGGCTTGCGATTGCTTATCGTGATTTGCTGGATGAGGGCCGTCGCAAATATCCGCCCGGTTCGCGGGGGGCGCAGCGTTTGCCGGATATCGCGTGTCGAGCGATAGTACAGATCGGCTTATCCATGCGCTGGCACTGCTACGCCAACAAGCGCGAGCCTTCCATATCCTGGGGTCGTCTATACCGGCTTTACCGATTCGTTGAGAGACGCGGTATTGTCCGCGAGAAAATTACCCTCAATGACCGCATCGGCACGACTTGTCATCAGGAATTTGCGCGGATTATCTTGTTTGGTTTGGCCGAGCCAGCGGGGCTCTTGCCCGAAATGATTGATGCGGCCTATGCGTGGTGCGGAGAGTGGAGTGATTTGGTCGAATTTGCGCCAGCCGTCAACGTGGAAGGCGAGCAGCACTGTTTCGATATGGAAGGCAATTTGCCGCCGTCGCAGTTTCATCCGCAAATGCAGTCAGACCGCATGCGTTGTTTTTCAACTGCGGCAGTTTGTTTTAAAGTCGTGTCGGTGCGCGAGACACCTCATAACATTGCGGTCGACAGCAAGACACTTCATGCCGGCAAACACGGTGCTAAAGTTCGCCGCGGCGTGTATCAAAATGCTGCTCCCGGTTTGTCGACTGTACAGCGCGATGATTTGATTCGCCACCTGATGAGCGGCTGGGTGAAGGCAAGGCCGGCCCGTCGGGTTGAGCGTGAAAGTGAGGGCCTGAAAGTGGCACGCGTGGCATGCGGTGCCGATGCCATCAATGAGCTTTTATACGCAGAATCAAAACCGGATTCGGGCATTCCGCCTGAATTTTCATTCGAACATTGGTCGATTGAAAACGAAAGCGCTTCAGGCTACGGACTTCGAAAAAAGAAACTGTCGGAGGATCCCGGCGCTGGCAAATTGGTCTGTCTTCGCGCCAACGGTTCGCCAATTTGGCAGGTGGGCGTGGTGCGTTGGCAGCGCAACGCAGAAACCGGCGAGCCGCAATTGGGCATTGAAACGCTGGCGGATAATCCGAAGGTGGTACATCTTTCGTTAGCGCCTGGCACTACTGACGGACTACCCCAGGCGCACGCTCAAACGCAAACGACGAGCCCGGCTTCGCCGACAGGTTATGACGGCGGTCAGACACCGGGCATTGCGACGGGTTTACTATCTGCGGAAATCGCCGAGCTGGCGCGGCGCGGTACCAAAATTTCTAATAGTGACGTCATGCATCACAGCTTGACACAGAATTTACCGATTCAAACGACGCAAACTCCCCACGCAGCGCAGTCTCGCGAAACGCTCACGCCAGTCATCAAGGCCCTATTATTGCCACGCGATGCTCGTCGTGGCACGGCGCATTCGCTGGTAATTTCGGGGCATTTATTTACCGTCGGTACGGTGCTCAAAATTTCTTCAGATGCAGCTGAAAATGCCAAATTCTGGATTCGGCTTAGCGGCGTGGTGGACTACACCGATAACTGGGCGCGGATGAGTTTCGCCGTTATGTCGCGCGCTCAATAAGTCATGTGGTCGGCGGCGCGTTGCCACACTGTGTGCTTTAAATGCTCGAACACCAGATCCGGTGGCAGATCGTTCATGCATTTGAAATGACCCAATGGACATTCGCGTTTGAAACACGGGCTGCATGCCAGCCTGAGTGAAATTACTTTCGCTTTTGGTGAGAGCGGTGGCGTAAATTTTGGCGAGCTTGAGCCATAGAGCGCGGTGACGGGCACCCCAACCGCGGCAGCAACATGCATCAGACCTGAATCGTTGGTCACGACGTTCGTCGCCAAACTCAGTAAATCAATCGCCTCATCCAGCTTGGTAGCACCCGCAAGATTCACGCAAAGGTTGCCGGACAACGCATTTACCTGCGCGGCAATGGCGTGGTCTTTTTGTGAACCAAATAGCCATATCTGATAGCCGCCGTTTTGCTCTTTGACAAGCGATTTTGCGAGCGCCGCAAAATGCTCAATGGGCCAACGTTTCGCCGGACCGTATTCTGCGCCCGGACAAAATGCGATGATCGGTTTGGCAAGATTAAGCCGCAAACGCTTGCCTGTTTCGGCGCGCTGCGCGGAGTCGACTTCGAGGCGTGGATTCTCTGATGACGACTTGGTGGATTCGCGAATGTGCGCGCGTGGCAAAGTTGCCAGTGCCGTAAAACGGTCCACCATTAGCGGCAGCGCAGCCTCATCGAGGTTACGGCAATCGCTCAAAATCCAGCCGCGTTTCTCGCCGCGATACCCAGTGATGACCGGAATATGCGCAAACCACGGCAGGAGCGCGGATTTAAAGCTGTTCGGGAGCACCAATGCCTGATCGTAACCCACGGCGGCGAGCGATTTTCCCATCGCGCGGCGCGCGAATAGCTTCAAGTCACCATGGGCGAACGGGTTTTCGATGGTGTGCGACACTTCAAGCATGCGCTGATAAACCGGCATCACCCAGCGCGGCGCCGCGACATCAATGATGGCATCGGGGTGGCGTTGTTTGAGCAGCCGCAGCATTGGTTGTGAGAGCACCGCATCGCCCACCCAAGCGGGCGCGATGACCAAAATGCGCATCAAATCACGCGTTATTGTTTGATCTACTGTGTTCATATCATTATTGTAAACGCTAGCAAGGGCGG
>JANYGV010000335.1 GCA_025359285.1 Burkholderiales bacterium | reverse complement strand
GAGAAAGAATTACTGCTCTTTGAAAAACTTCCGCAACCTAAAATAACCGATGTGGCGCTCAATGTTGAGCTGTTTCCAAAAGAGGCTCGCGCGCTCACCAACGGCACCTACACCATCGAAAATCGTACCGCCGCGCCGCTGCCCGTCGTTCATGTGCGCTGGGCACCGCCGCTGAAAATGCAAACTCTCGATGTGGAGGGCGCGGCGATGCAGAAAGAATATAAAGATTTCAATTACCGCGTTTACCAGTTTGCGACGCCGATGCAGCCGGGCGAGAAGCGCACCGTGCGCTTCACCACCTTGCTTGAACAACGCGGATTTCCGAATGGTCGCCCGCTGACGCGGATTGTCGATAACGGCACCTTTCTCGATAACTCGTCAGTGTCGCCCATGATCGGGATGGGGCGCGACATGCTGCTGCAAGATCGCAGCAAACGTCGTAAATATGGGTTGCCGCCTGAACTGCGCCTGGCGAAATTGGAGGATCAAACCGCGAATGCCACACAGTATTTGCGCGAGGACAGTGACTGGGTTAATGCATCACTTACCGTGACCACCGACGCGGATCAGACCCCGGTGGCACCTGGCTATGTGGTCAGTGACCGCGTTGACGGTAATCGCCGCACGCTCGTTACGCGCACCGAAGCACCGATCATGCATTTCTTTTCGATGCAGTCTGCGCGCTACGCCGAAAAGCGCGATGTGTGGAAGGGTAAAGACGGTAAGCCAGTTGATCTCGCGGTTTATTACTATCCGCCGCATGAGCACAATGTGCAGCGCATGTTGGACGCGATGAAAACATCACTCGATGTGTTCAACGAAAAATTTTCGCCGTTCCAGTTTCGTCAGGCAAGAATTCTCGAATTTCCGACCTATAGGAGATTTGCCCAGTCTTTTGCCAACACGGTTCCTTATTCTGAAGGCATTGGCTTTATTCAGAATTTTGATGAAGCCAAGAGCGACGAAAAAATTGATCTTGTCACCTATGTGACCGCGCATGAAATTGGCCATCAATGGTGGGGACATCAAATTGTGGGCGCAGAGAAGCAGGGCATGACGCTGCTGTCAGAAAGTTTCGCGCAATATTCGGCTTTGTTGGTGATGGAAAAACTCTACGGCAAAGAGCAGATTCGCAAGTTTTTGAAAGGCGAGCTGGATCAATACTTGCGCAGCCGTGGCGGTGAAGTGATTGAGGAATTGCCGCTGGTACGTGTTGAAAATCAAGCCTATATTCACTATGAGAAAGGCGCGTTGGCCATGTACTGGCTGAAAGAAGTGGCGGGCGAGGATGTCGTCAATCGCGCGCTGCAAAAGCTGCTGGCGGAGTTCGCATTCAAGGCCGCACCGTACCCGTCATCCACTGACTTCATCCGCTTGTTGCGCGCCGAAGCCGGGCCGCAGCACGAACTGCTCATCACCGATCTGTTTGAGAACATCACGCTCTACGACATGAAGGCCACTGACGCCACCGCGACCAAACGCGCGGACGGTAAATTTGATGTGAGTTTCACGGTCGAGGGCAAAAAACTTTATGCCGATGGCAAAGGCAAAGAAACCGAAGCAGCACTGGACGAGCCGTTCGATATTGGCGTCTTCACCGACGAGCCAGGAAAGAAAGGTTGTAAGCGAGAATCGGTATTGCTGATGGAGCGCCGCCAAATGAAATCAGGCAAGCAGGTGATTTCGCTGGTCGTGAATTCGCCACCAAAATTTGTCGGTGTGGACCCATATAACAAGCGGATTGATCGAAACTCTGACGATAATTTGACGAAGGTGGCAATGAAGTAAATTTTTCCTCAAACGCCGCTCTTGGAGCGGCGTTTGAGGCATTTTTTGCCTGATTTGAACGGTTGTGGATCGGGTGGCGGCTGCTGGCTTTTCAAGGCACAGACCGTAAAATACGTAAATCACTAATTTGCAATCTTGGCCTCTGCCTAAGCCGTTCTCCGCTTACCAATTGATCCGCAACCTAGCCCAGGATGTTTCCCTAACTCGACAGGCAGGACTGAAGTGGTTGGCTCATAACACTCATGCGAGTCTAGCCGCTGTGGTAATAGCGATGTTTGCGGTAACGTTAAGGGAAAGGTGACCTCAGCGACGCGTGAATAGGGTGCGGGGGCTAGTGGTTTGTGGGATAAAAATTAACTAAAAATACTAGCCAGTACAAAAATGAACGAATTGGTATATATTCACTCTCACTCGCAGTTCAAAGTCTCTACGTCCTTCAGGAAAGCCGACGTTCAAGCTGGTTAGGTCAAACAGCTATCAATTTTCCAAGGTGCGCGCATGGCGGGATTCATGAGCTATTCGAGTTTGAACGTTTCTACAACATTCCCAGGAGATGATGATGAATATGAATCCGTGGTTTAAATGGCGCACCTTGGCCGCAAGTTTTTTCGCTGTGTCTGCAATCGTTTCTATCGTTGGCTGTAACAGCAATAACGATCACCCTGCCGCACAAGCAAAAGTTCGTGTGCTGCATGCATCGCCCGATGCGCCGGCAGTGGATGTATTAGTCAATAACACCTCAATTGCCGCCAACGCGCCGTACAAAACGGCGACGGGTTTTACCACCGTCAATGCGGGAAAAGCGTCGGTAAAAGTTAACGTTGCTGGCACCAGCAATACGGTCATTAACGCGTCGCCCGATTTCAATGCCGGACGCTCCTACACCGTTATTGCCGCAAACAAAGTCGCGTCGATAGAGCCATTGGTGATTGACGACGATGGCGTGGCCCCGGCATCCGGCCAAGTGAAAGTGAGGGTGGTGCACGGCGCGCCGAGTGCGCCCGCGGTAGACGTGTATGTGACGGCGCCCAATGCAGCGTTAAGCGGTAGCACGCCAACGCTCGCCAACGTTCCGTTCAAGACAATTTCTAGCGTCTTGCAGGTGGCCGCCGGTAGTTATCAGATCCGCGTAACGGTGGCGGGTAGCAAAGCGGCCGCTTTTGACGCCGGCGTCGTACCGCTCGCCGCAGGCGCGGATATCGTACTGGTTGCAGTTGATCAAAACACCGGTGCATCGCCTATCAGCTTAATTGGACTCACTACCGACACCGCTGCGCCTCGATTTGAGCTGACCGACATCCGCGCACAGTTACGTGCATTTCATGCCTCGCCCGATGCGCCTAATGTCGACATTCTGGTGGATAACGTCATCGCCGCAAGCAATGTGCCCTATCCCAGCGCGGTCGGGTTTGTAAATGTGCCCGCAGGCGCGCGCAACATTAAAGTTAACGCATCAGGAACCGCCACCACCGTCATTGACGTCACGCCAACCTTGGCAGCAGGCAAAGCTTACACCGCCTACGCGGTTGGATTTCTCGCCAATATTTCAGCCTTGCTGGTGGAGGACAACCTAGCCGCGCCTACCGCAGGTAACGTGAAAATACGCGTTATTCACGGCTCACCCGACGCACCCAACGTTGATATTTTAGCGAACGACAGCAAAGTTTTATCGAATGTGCCCTTTAAAACGGCCTCCGATTACCTCGTTGTGCCAGCGGGTAAATACAACTTTAAGGTCAATGTGGCGGGCACTACTACCACCGCAGCACAAGCCGATGTCACGCTAAGTGCAGGACGGGTTTACACCGCGATTGCGGTTGGGTCGGTAGCGGCATCGGCGAAGAACAAGATCGGTATTCAGTTGCTGACTGATAAATAAACTGCAGCCGGGAATCGCAATATCTGAATGCCCCTGGGTGAGCCGGGGGCGTTTTGAATCCATCTCCATCGCCGTCATTTGCCGGGAATTTCAGTCCATGCTGATGCGGCGAAACCATTGTTTCTTTTAAGCGCTAATCAAACGCCGCTCCCATAGCGGAGTTTGAAGCACTTCTGTCTGTAAAAGCCCGCCAATGGTGGGTCTCGCTTTGCAACCTACTGCATATGCCAACCATGACTTACTGTAATTGATTGGCCGGTCAACGCATTGGACGGAAATGCGGCGAGGAAAATGGCGAGTTCGGCGACGTCCTGTACGGTGGTGAATTCACCATCCACGGTTTCTTTGAGCATGACGTTTTTAATGACGTCGGCTTCGGAAATGCCGAGCGACTTGGCTTGTTCGGGAATTTGTTTATCGACCAGCGGCGTGCGCACGAAGCCGGGGCAAATAACATTGGCGCGTATTTTGTCTTTAGCGCCTTCCTTGGCGACGACCTTGGCGAGGCCGAGCAGGCCGTGTTTGGCGGCAACATAGGCGGATTTGAGCGGCGATGCTTCGTGGGAATGGACCGAGCCCATGTACAAAATCGTGCCGCCGTTGCCTGCCTTGACCATCGCGCGCATACATGCGCGGGTGGTGAGGAACGCGCCATCCATGTGAATGGCCAGCATCCGTTTCCAGTCCTCAAATTTGAAATCGACAATCGGGCTAATAATTTGAATCCCCGCGTTGCTGATTAGAATATCCACGCCACCGAATTGGGCGATCGTGTCGGCCACGCCTTGATCAACCTGCGCTTCGTCGGTCACGTTCATGGCGACGCCCATGGCAACGCCGCCTGTGGCGTTGATTTCATTGGCGGTGGCGGTCGCAGCATCAAGGGCTAAATCGGCAATACAAACCTTGGCCCCTTCGCGCGCGAATTCAATCGCGATTTCCTTGCCGATGCCGCTGGCCGCGCCGGTGATGATGGCGACTTTATTTTTGAGTTGCATGATGATTTCCTTTCGGGGTTTGAAATTATTTAGGCCAAGTAATCGTGCACCACTTCGCCCAAAGGTAGGGTGAGATCGGCAATGATATGCGTGGTGGAAAGCATTTCTAAAACGGGTAAATCGGCAACGGGCGCTAACGCGTGGTCATGCAAAACGAGCGCACCAGGGCCACTCCACGCGCCCTTGACCTGAATCTCGGTCAGGCTATAGCGCACCAGTTCACAAATGCGCGGCTTGCCGTCCACGTGCGGGATAATTTTGAGGAGGAAAGTAGGTGCGCCCAACGATTTCGCGATCGGCGCGGCGTCTAGCGCCTTATGTTTAAAGCCCATGGTGCCGGTCGCGACCCGAAAATCGCTGTAATCCAGTGTGCCCATCATGGTGTCTTTGTGGACGCGTAATTCGGGCTCACCAAATTTTTTAGGAAATCCCCACAGCTCGCGCCCGCCCGCAATCGGTGGCTGATCGTTAAGATACATCGACAACACATAACTGCCCGGCACACCATTGAACGTCACCGGAATCACCTGGCCCGACTCACAATAGTGCCCAAACCCGGTGGAATCCGGCATGTTGATGAATTCATATTTCACCACCGGTTCGGCCAGTTTTAGCGGCGCCGGAATCAGCTTTTCGAGTAACGCCGGATCGGTTCGATAAGTGAAGATCAGGTATTCACGATTCACAAACCGATAGGGGCCGACCGGATACGATGGATTGTCAAACGGCATTGCAAATGCGCCTGCGCGGATTTCGTTTTCAGTCATGATTTTTCCCGTGATTATTCTTGTCGGCTTGCGACTTAATGCTGCTTCAATTCGTGTATCACCATGCCCACATGCGACGGCGGTAATTTGAGCCAATCCTTATGTTTGAATGCGCGATCAATATCCTTTAAACCCGCCTGCCATCGCGCCTCAATTGTCGACGTCGCAAAATCAATATCCTTGTTTTGGTCATCATTGGGTAACGCTTTCATGACCAGCCTAACAATGTTGATCGAGCTGCTACAACCCAGTTGTATGACTTGTTTTGCGGCCGCAGAGTTCCGCTCTTTGGCAGGCAACTTTTCGGCCAGGATTTGCACCGCGCGTCGCAAATTCTGCATGCGTTTGTGGTCTTCAAGGTGTTCTGTTGAACGGCTGGCGTACTGAATATCTTTCTGTCGCGTGATCGCTTCTGCAATCGAGGCGGGCACTTTCTCGCTCGGGTCCCAAAGGTCTACCATGAAGCACAAAGTGTTTTTGCGATCTTGATCGTCGAGCACGATGTCGATGGGTGTATTGGAATAAATGCCGCCGTCCCAATAGTCCGCGCCGTTGATTTCGACCGGTGGAAAACCCGGCGGCAGCGCACCGCTGGCCATGATGTGCTTGGCGCTGATTTTCTCAACCGTATTATCGAATTTTCTGAGTTCACCGGTCGCGATATTGACTGCGGAAACGGTGAGACGCACGTGGCCAGCGTTCAGATATTTGAAGTCCACCAGCTCGTTTAGCGTCGCCTCCAGCGGGCTGGTATCGTAGAAACTCGCCTGTACGCTGGGGCCGCTTTTAGTGATATTCCAGGTGCTGTTGGCACGCGGTGTAAAAAAGCCCGGCACGCCGTTGGATAAGATGTCCCAGAGCTTGGTTGCATTGCTCCAGGGACGCAGCCAATCGAGAGTCGCAAAAAACGGAAAGATAGTGGGTGCGTCGCGCGCTACCCGTTTCCAGAATGCATGCAGTTTTTCGGCGCGATCTTCAGGCCGATTGCCCGCGATGAGCACGCCGTTAATCGCGCCGATTGAGGTGCCCACCACCCAATCGACATTCACCCCATGCCGAGCCAGGCCCTCAAACGCGCCGCCCTGATATGCGCCCAACGCGCCACCACCTTGAAGCACCAGCACATTTTGAATGGGTTTCATGAAGTCGCTTTCAGTGATGCGAGGATTTATGGGTCCCGGTCGGATGAGATCCGGAACCCGATTCGCTGATTATGGGCTTGTTATGTTGCGTTGCAACAATTGGATTAAATCGAGGTTTTTATGCCGCTTGGTTTGGTGACCTGGCCGCGGCTGGTTACGGCTGGCCGAGCCTCGCAGGCCTCTTCCAAAACTAAGCCCCACAGCCATAAGCCAAATAACCGAGCCGCCAAATTGATTTTTACTTCGTCGAAAACGTAAACACGCCGTCCCAATTCGGTCCGGGAGGCTGCGCGCGTAGTTCAGCTACGCGGCCGAGGAACACGCGATACGCTTTCCGCTCGGGCTCGGCGTGCGAAAGAGCAGAAAGTAGTACATCGGCCTCGATCCAGCGTTGGGCGCGGTAATGCTCAAGCGCGCGATGGAAGCGATCAATCTGGTCGACGATTTCGGCGCTCAGTTCATCTTTTTTACCGACCGGCTCATAAATGCCGATGGGCTCAAGTTTGCCTTTGACGCGAACGCGGTCCAGCTCGCGGTAGACAATCGCGGGAACCGCTTTAACGATATTTTCTGATACCAAAATTCCGACGCCGTATTCTTTGGTAAGGCCTTCCAGTCGCGACGCCAGATTTACCGCATCGCCCATCACGGTGTAGGCGCGGCGAAAGCTTGAGCCCATGTCGCCGACGTTCATGACGCCACAATTCAAGCCCACGCCCATTTCAAGTTTTGGCCAGCCACGCTTGACGTATTCTGGGCCGATTTCCTTGATGCGGTTTTGCATGGCGAGTGCCGAATTCAAGGCATGTTCTGCGTGCTGTTTGTCGAGCACAGGCGCACCCCAGAACGCCATGATGGCGTCGCCAATATATTTGTCGATAGTGCCGCGACTGGTTTGAATAGTTTGCGTCATGACCGTCAGATAGTTGTTCATCATTGCGGTCAACTCTTTTGCGGATAGCCCTTCCGAAATCGAGGTGAAATTGCGAATATCCGAGAACAGCACCGTCATCTCCCGGCTCTCGCCCTGGGTGGTGTAGTTGGCAGGATTTTTAGCCATTTCTTCGACCAGCTCTTTCGGCACATAGGTTCCGAAAATACCGGTGATCTGCCGTTTCGAGCGCGCCTCAATAAAAAAGCCATAAGCCATATTGAGCAAATACAGCGTGCCAATCATGAGTACCGGAATCGCCAGCGGCAGGACATAGTTTGCATGCCACCAGTAAAGATTGAAGGCCAGAACCAAAATGATGGCGGACACGACTGCGGCGGTTGACCAAATCGGGTTGAGCTTGACCAGCGCAAACGCCAGCGGCAAGCCAATCACCAAAATGATTAAAACCTTGACTGAAATCTGGAATGGCGGCGACTGCTTGATCGAATTGTCCAAGTAGCCGGAGATCATATTTGCATGAACTTCAACGCCCGGATAAATGCTGCTGACCGGCGCGTTGCGCAAATCAAACAAGCCCTGCGCGGTTGTGCCAACTAAGGCAATTTTGCCGTCGAGCTCGCCGGGGTTTAGCTTGCCGCGAATCACGTCGGTGGCAGAGATATAGCGAAACATTGGGCTGTTGCCGCGATACGGCACCAACGCCGCGCCATCGTCATCTAGCGGAATCAGGGTGTCGCCGATTTGGGTGTGTTTGAACTTGGTTTTTTTATCACCTTCATCATCGCGGATGCTCACTTTTACCGGTGCGTTGTCGAGATAGGTGCGATATACCGCCGCGGACATGGATTCGTAGAAATCATTTTTGTATTTCACAAACATTGGCACCCGCCGTAGCACGCCGTCAAAATCAAGCAGCGGTAGTATGTGTCCGCTCGCCGCGGCCTTGTTTTGAAACTCCGTCAGGTTGCCGCTATAGCCGTTGATGACCAGCGTTTCGGGTGGGCGTTTGAATGCCTGCGCTTCAAAAACCGGCGGGGGCAATGAGGCTAGGCCCAAATCGTTACTCGCCTCCTGAAAATTGTTTTGGCCCGAAAAAGACAGCACCACCGAATGTTTTTTTATTTCATCGGCAAATTGCTGGTCGTAGTTCAGTTTCCGCCGCAGGGCAACCAGGTGCTGCTGGAAGGCGCTGTCCGCTTGCAGCTCTGCCTTGCCCAATGCTTCCAGCCCCGCCAGTCCCGAGCTGACATCGGGCTCTGCAAAAATAACGTCGAAGCCGAGAACTTTTACTTTGTAGGTGTCGAATGATTGGCGAACGATTGCCGCCATTTTGTCGCGTCCCCACGGCCAGCGGCCTTCGGCCGCGAGGCTTTTTTCATCAATATCAATAATGACAATACGTGGATCAATTTTCTCCGGCATGGTCGCGCGCAGTCTAGCATCGTAGGCCAGCGATTCAAGGCGCGTAAACAGATCCAGTGGTTCGTCACGAACATAATTCGCCGTGAAAATTGACACGATCAGAATCCCCAGCCCGGCTCTGATGACCGCGTTTACCGATGAAAAGTAGGATGACCAAATGACGCGTGGGTTAAGCGTGAACTTCATCGCACGTTTCTCACTTTCTTGTTTTTGCTCTCCCGCGCTTTTTTGCATAACGCTTTCGCATATACCCAGCAGCGCGCACTTTTTGAATCTGTCTGAGTTCTTGATTTTATACCGGGCTAGATAATGGACTGGCTAGCGAGCTGGATAATGTGACGGGTCATGGAGCGGGTCATATAGCGGGCTAAACAGTCAATGCTAGTGAATGCGGTGCTTTTAGTTGCGTGATCTTGTCATCCTCTGGCGCAAAATGTAGTCGATCCGCCAACTGTGCGCAACATTCCAACATGCGCAATTATTGTTGCATATTATGGGCGGGGGTTGGGCATATCGCCGTTGAGGGATAGCAATTCAACGCCGGGCTAGGACCGGTTTGCATTTTCGGCTGCACAGGCAAGACCAGTCGCGCTGATTCAGTTATTCGTCATGCTCAAAAAAATGAAACACACGCTGTGGCATCCAGCCACCGTTGCCGGGAAACGGCGCTGACAAAAATCCCACGTGACCCCCATCCAGCGGAAAATCCAGCCTGACGTGGGGCGAGACTTCGCTTTTTGTGGGCAGCGATGACGCGGGCAGGAAGGGATCGTTTTGCGCATTGACGAGCAATGTCGGCACCTGAATATTCATAAGCCCCGGCTTGGCAGAAGCGCGCGACCAATAATCATCCGCGTCGCGAAAACCATGTATCGGCGCGGTCACTTCATCATCGAAGGCGTGCAGGGATTGTGCGGCTTCGACGATTGATCGCTTGAATATACCCGGATGTAGCTCTAATTTTTTAAGCGCGGTTTGTTTCATGGTCGATAAAAACATCTTGGTGTAAAGCTTGCAAAACCCCTGATCCAACGCGTGACCCGAGGCTGTGAGATCCACGGGCGCTGACACTGCCGCGACTGCTTGAACAATCGCACCCGCCGCGCTACCTTGCTCGCCCAGCCATTTCAGGGATGCGTTGCCGCCCAGCGAGATGGCGACAACATACACCGGCTGATCGGGCGCTTCGGCTTTGACCTGGCGCAAAATCCAGTCTATCTCCGCCGCATCGCCTGAATGATAGGCGCGCGGCAGCCGGTTAATTTCGCCGCTGCAGCCCCGAAAATGCGGCACGATTCCGCGCCAGCCGCGTTGCCTTGCGGCGGCCATTAAATTGAGTGCATAGATGCTGTTGGATGAGCCTTCTAGGCCGTGAAATACCACCAGCATCGGCATAGCTTTGGCGCTTGACGATTCAGATGCATTGGGCGTTTCTACCAGCCGATCAATATCGATAAAGTCCCCGTCTGGCTTGCCGTATGGGGTAGTTTCCCAGCGCTCGCGCTGATATTCAATCAACGGGCGACGGGCTGAAAGTGGCGGATAAATAGTTTGGAGATGCCCGCCTTTAAGCCACCATGGCGCATGATATTTTGGTGCGGGGTTGGGTATGCCGTCAGGTGCGCTGTTGAGTAACACGCTGTTGCGTAACAACATAGCCGGTGCAGGCGGTGCCGTCATCACATCATCGTGCACGCTATTTTTTTCATATCTAGCACTTTCGGTGATGACGTTCAACTCGCTCATCTACCAGCCACCTTTGTAGTCAATCTGCACCCGCCCATCCAACGTCGGGCGACCGAGCGGCAGGATTGCCGCTAGCAATAGAGGTGCTTCGAGTGATGCTTTTGCGGTGCCGTTATAGGCAAACTCTTTACGCGGTAACCACTGCACTTGGCCGCCGCCATCAAGTGCCAGCAGACCAGAGGATTTCACAAAATTGTATTCCGCCAAATTGTCCCGAAAATTGATGTCGAGGTCGTAGGTGCCCACGGGCCGCGACGACAACGCACGCAGCGATAAATTATCGGCGCGAGCAGCCACGCGGCCGCTCACGGACAACGGCCCGCGATAAGCCAGCGTGATGTTGTCACCCGGATTTGTTTTCAGACGCAGCGCACCGCGCGGCCCAGCGAACGCAATGAGGCTGTTCAATGCCGAAATAAAACTGGCGTCCACATTGATATCAGCCTCGCTAATTTCAATATTGCGAAAACCCACGCCCGCGTGGGCCACACCGGCGATCGCGCCTGATTTTGCAATCAGGTTAAAACCCAGACGCAGCCTGCCAAGAGAGGCTGGCGTAAATTGCCAGGTAATGGGTACGTTAAGTGCTTTGGGATTATTGCTGGCCCCGCCAAGGCTTGTGTTACTGATGTCGGCACCGAGCACCAGCGTGCCGCTGCCCGACCATACTGTGCCTGCGGTGTTGGTGAGATCGCCATAAGGTGCGAGCGCGGCCCGCGCGGGGGCGTCCAGCAGGCGGGCAGGCGCGAACGCGACGGCACCGACCACGAACGCGACCAGCGCGATGAGGCCAAATACAATTTTTGGTTTGTTGATCATGGTTTAGTGGCGCTGCTAACGTTCGGCGCGGCCGTGGGGGCCGCGCTGAGAACAATGTCCACCGATACCAGTGCGGGAGCCGGCGCGGATTCGGTTTTTTTCGCGTCTGCGATAGGTGTTGCCATATCCGCATTGAGTGCGGTTAGATTGAGCGAGCTGACGTTGAGCCGATATCGCGACAATGCCTGGTCCAGCCGATCCAGAAACGATATGTAGCCGGTTGACGCGACGCTGATACGAAACGCGCGAGTTTCGTCAATAGTGATTTTTGCGCTGGCACCAAAAATAGATTGCAAGCCGGCCAAATCTGCGGCCGCGCGTCCACCCGCCGCGTTGGTAGCACTGGCAGTACTGGACAATGCGGCTGGCGGAACCGCGTTGATGCGCTTCATTTCCGCGTATTGGGCGCGCATGGTGGCGAGCTGGGCTTCGAGCGCTGGAATGCGCTCGGCGTTGACCACCCGGCCCCTCGCAGCCGGGTGCCAGATGTAGCTGTAAATCAGGCCTATCGCCAGCGCGGCGGCACACACCAGCAGTACGTTGCGGGTGCGGGACGTCAGCTGATCCCAAAAAATCGCGAAGCGCCGGATCGCGACTGGTCGGGGCCGCCCAGCCGGGCTGCTGGTCGCGGGGGTGGACGTCATCTTATCCGGCGATACACTCACGAACCGACTTTCATTATGATTTCCATGGTGCCCGGTTTAATGCCCGGTTTGGTATCCACGATGCCCGATGCGCCCGCGATTGAAGCCAACCGGGCTTTTAATGCGGACGTCAATGCTGACAACGCCGCCGCATCGACGCTGGCCGCTGCGGGTGTGGTGTTAAGCCGCGCGACCAGCCTTGCATCGCCTTGTTTGATGCTGACTTCGGTCACGGCAAATTCTGGTATCACGCCCCGCAGCGCCGCGAATTGCGCCAACACGTGGCGCGCATCGTCGTCGCGCAACAAGCCGCGCTCGCGCTTCAATGTATCCAGATTACGCTGCATCTGCAAGGCGGGATCAATGATCGCGGTGGCACGTGGAAAAGCAGCCTGGAAGGTGGCGCGCATTTCATTCTCAATCGCTTGGCGCTGGCGCTCAAGCTGCCAATTATCGGCCACCAGCGCTGCGATCTGAATAAATATGATCACGCCCGCCAGCGCCAGCGCCGGTTTCAAGCGCGCAAGCCATGCATTGGCCGGACGAACCGGGGCAAACTCACCGGTTAACAAATTGCCGCTTTTCAGTGCCGCAAGTCGCTTCAAATCTGGTGCGCGCGCCACGCCACCAGTGGCCGTTACCATCTTGACCGGTAGACCAAGGCTGGTCTGCCAATCTGCACTCATGGCCGCTATGTTGGCGGAAAGTGAGTCGTGCTCGGCCGGGCTGGCGAGAAATACCGTGATCGCAGCGGGTTTCTGCGCCACCTCATTTAACGCCAGCGTCAGCGCAAACGGCGGCTGTCCGGGCGTGCCAGCGTCTAGCGCATACGCAAAACCATCGGCGCGTTTGGCAAATGCATTTTTTGCCGCGAGCTGAACCGACCATTCGCCATTGGTCACCGGCAACAGCGCCGTTTCGGCAAATGCGGCACGTGGTTTAAAACCGCCCGAGGCCAGCCAGGACAATGCCGCGCTAAACCAGGCGCGATCAATGGCTGCGACGATTTGCGTATCTCGTGATGGAACCGCGCGCGGCCTTGTGCCCGCCGATGGTGTAGCTGCCGACGGGGTCGTCAACATGGGCGCTGATGCGGCGGCAGACTTAGGGGAGTATTCCAGCACCACCACATGAACCGTGGTGGGATCAATCGTCAATTTATCTTCAATCGCATAACGCACCAGCTGGTCGCGTTTTGCAGCCGACACGGCGGGTAACAGGGTCTCGATAAAAACCACGCGGCCCGCGGGCACCAGCGCAATCACCTGGGCATCACGCGGCGCGCCAGACAGCGGCCCGTCGCCCGAACGAAGCGGCTCGCCAGAGGGGTCGCAAAGCGTCCATTGGGCGGCGGTGTCGATACTAAATCGGGCGTGATCGGGAAAAGTTATGACAAGCATTTTGACCAGCATACGAGCCGCGAATCGGATCCGTCGGCGAAGATTTTTTGAGTGCCGCTAAAACGAATTAACCCAAATTATACTGGGCCATCGACTGCCAGCCGGATCAGCACTTTTAAGCAACGCGTTTTGGCGAACTTGGGTCGCATCGCGCGTGATCGCAATCGAGACCGAGAAAAACCCACTGCTCACACCGGCAAACTGATCAACACTGGTCTGGGGAATGCCTTTCATTTCGTTCTGCTTTTTGACGGCAGCGATATCTTTGAACGGTACATCGTCGCGCGCCCTTACCAAAGCGACTGCGCCGGTTTCGGAGATGTCGGGAAAATAAGCGCGGATCACCTCGGGTAGCGCTGTATTCATATTCAGCTTGGTGCGGGCGGGCAGCGCCGTAATGTAGGGCATCAGCCGCCTGAGCGTGGCGGCGTCAAAGCCGCGCACCCGCGCCAGCTCGCTTGCCTGCAACATCGGCCGATTGGCGCTGCGATAAGGCTCTGGAAGCGACAAGTAGGCGCTGTCTTCGGCACCGTTGGCGGTAAGATCGTTGTCCTTGTCGAGCCAGTCGACGACGGCGGGTGCCAGATCGGCGTCAATTTTTAGGACCTTCAGCAGGCGTTGAAATACTTCAACATCCGCCGGGCTTTTTACGCCATCAACTACCATATTATTGATGTTGAATTTACCGCCCTCGTCGCGAATCACGCCCGACGCAAGGGTGCCGCCACCGGCGTCGTCCAGAGGTAGCGCGTTAATGCCTTGTGCCCAGGCTTGTTTGGGGTGCACATAGCTTGCATTTTTTTGGGTTTCAAACAGAATCGCACGAGCCCAGTCCAGCGTGGGCTGGGTGTAGAGCGCGGCTTGCGCACGATCAGTGGTGCGTGCGGTGCGGGTGAGGGCGTGCGACTGCTGCATCAGCAGGTAAGTGGCAATGGTGGCCGCCAACATGACCACCAGCAACGCGGTGATGATGGCCGCGCCGCGCTGATGGCTTCTCATGCGCTCAGCCGCCATCTAAGGCCACCGCACGCAGGGCAAACACACGCGTCAGCGTTTCGCCACTATTGAGCGTAATCGTAAGCTCAAGCGCGCGGGGAAATACCGCCACTCTAGGATCAGGAAGAGCGCAGGTGGCGGGTGCCGCCGGCCAATCGCTACGCCAATTCAGATCGTCGGATCCATCGCCACCTCCGACAGCCAACGCGCGCCAACGCGCTTCACGCACATTCTTGAGCGCGGCGAATGCGGCCGGCACCGCGCGCGGCGCTTGGTCAAGCGCAGGCCAGAGCAGCCATTCC
>JANYGV010000326.1 GCA_025359285.1 Burkholderiales bacterium | reverse complement strand
GGTGCCAATACAAAAATCCTCGCGCCCTGATAACGCACAACCTGACCCGCGCGGATTTTGTTGCGTTTGCGGCTTTCGGGTTTGCCATCGACGGTGACCAAGCCTTGCACCACCAACGCTGAACCGCCGCCGCCACTGGAGGCGAAACCGGCGAGTTTTAGCAGGTGATTTAGCTCGATGTATTCTTCGGTTAAATAATATTCAACGTCGTTCATGTTGTTTCCTTTGATCCGCACTGCTGGTAATTATTGCGAGATTAATGATTTGCAATTTGATGCAGTCTACCTAATGTGCGGCGGTTCGCTCCTTCCCCCCACTGTTGCGGGGGAAGGAGCTATCGTGCCCTTGGATAATTCGCAACGTCGATTAATTTTTAAAGGATGAATCGTTGCTTGTCTTCTCAGCGGCACTTAGTCCCCCAGTATCTTCCCATCAACGTAAAACCAGCGCCCATCTTCTTGAACGAATTTGCTGATTTCATGCAGGCGCTCGGCTCTTCCACTCCCAATTTTGAAACGCGCAATAAATTCCACGTTCGCTTTATTGGGATTGTTTAAATTTTCGGCCTTCGCCAAATGTGCAACGGGTTTTTTTACCTCAAGTCCCAGCCACTCTGTGGCTATTTCATTGACTTCTTGTAACGACAGGGGCCGCGTGCTGATGTGCCACGTGGCAAGCAGATAATCTTCGCGTTGCAAGGCGTAGGCCACATAGCGCGAACGCATCAGCGCTTCGGCGGAGGGGGCGATTTCGTTATTGTCCAGATATTGACCGCAACATTTTTCGAAAATCAAGCCGCTGCCGCAAAGGCACTTCGTCTTCATTGCGAATTTACGCGCCCAATTTCACCGCATGCTCGCGCGTGGTGTGAAAAGTGAGCTTCGGCCAGCGCTCTTCAGTCAATCGCAGATTCACGTTGTTTGGAGATAGATACGCCATGTTGTTTGCAGCGTCATACGAGACGTTATGCGCAAGTGCATTTTCAAAATCGACTAACAGGCGTTTGTCTTCGCCTTCTTTCACCGTCACCCAGCGCGCGCAAGTGGTGCTGGTGCCCTCAAATACGGCATCAACGCCATACTCGTTCTGCAATCGACTCGCGACCACTTCAAACTGCAGCACACCGACCGCGCCCAAAATCAAATCGCCACCGCTGACCGGCTTGAACACTTGCACCGCACCTTCTTCGCCCAGTTGCTGCAAACCTTTGTGCAATTGTTTTACCTTTAGTGGATTGCGAATGCGCACCGCGCGGAAAAAATCTGGCGCGAAATAGGGGATGCCAGTGAACTGCAGGGCCTCGCCTTCGGAGAACGAATCGCCGATTTGCATATTGCCGTGATTGGGCAGGCCGATAATATCTCCTGCGTAGGCGACCTCAACTTGCTCGCGGCTGGCCGCCATAAACGTGACGACATTGTTGACGCGAATTTCGCGATTGATGCGCAGATGTTGAATCTTCATGCCGCGCTCAAATTTGCCGGAACACACGCGCAGAAACGCAATGCGGTCGCGATGCGACGGGTCCATATTCGCCTGAATTTTGAACACGAATCCGGAGAACGCGGGCTCGGTGGATTCAACCGTGCGCATCATCGCATCGCGCGAACGCGGCGCGGGCGCCCAATCGAGCAAGGCATTCAGAATTTCGCGCACACCAAAATTATTAATCGCGGAGCCAAAAAATACCGGCGTCTGGGTGCCCGCCAAAAATGCATCTAGATCATAGGGATGCGACGCGCCTTTGACCAATTCCACCTGCATTTTCAGCTCTTCAATTTCCATTGGAAACATCTCAGCCAGACGCGGATTATCGATGCCCTTGATGATTTCAAATTCACCCGTGTTGCGGTCCTCACCCGCTTCGCACAACATGATTTCATCGCGCAGCAAATGATAAACACCGCGAAATGTTTTGCCCATGCCAATCGGCCATGTTACCGGCGCGCACTGAATTTGCAGCACAGATTCCACTTCATCGAGTAACTCAAGCGGGTCTCGCGTCTCGCGATCCATTTTGTTCATGAAGGTGATGATCGGGGTCGCGCGCATGCGGCACACGTTGAGCAATTTAATCGTTTGCGTTTCCACACCTTTTGCGGCGTCAATCACCATGAGTGCGGAGTCAACTGCGGTCAGCACGCGATAGGTGTCTTCCGAAAAATCCTGGTGCCCGGGTGTGTCGAGCAAATTAACGACGTGATCACGGTATTCAAACTGCATGACTGAGCTGGCAACCGAAATACCGCGCTGCTTTTCAATTTCCATCCAGTCGGAAGTCGCATGGCGCGAGCTTTTGCGCGCTTTCACTGTGCCCGCCTGCAAAATCGCGCCGGAAAACAGCAATAATTTTTCGGTCAGCGTGGTTTTACCGGCGTCGGGGTGGGAAATGATGCCGAACGTGCGACGGCGCGCGGCTTCGGTTTTGATTTGTGCCGTCTCTCTTGCAAGA
>JANYGV010000293.1 GCA_025359285.1 Burkholderiales bacterium | reverse complement strand
AACAAAGAAAAGATGAAATGGACTGACGGCAAAGAATATCCGGTCATCCGGATTGAGGTGTCATCCGAATCGCACCCGTTCTACACCGGCAAGCACAAGATTATGGATACGGCAGGTCGTATCGATAAATTCAAGCAGCGTTTTACGCGCTCCACCGCGAAGCCTGTTGAAGAAAAAGCAGCGAAGTAGTTTTTCTTATGCTTTAAATTTAAAAAGGCAGCTTTGGCTGCCTTTTTTATTGTTTGTGCGTTTGCGTAAAATCAATTTTTGTCTCTGGTTACGTGAATGGAGACGGTAGTTTGATGTCTATAGCCTCATCAGTAAGCGTCCCCTCTCGCTTGGTCGCAATTTCAAAATTAGAATGCCACCCTTGAACCTACGCTCCGACGACATTAATACTGACGCACCCAAACCGCCCACCCAAGCTGCGCGTGCTTTTACCGTGCTGGGTCAGCCCATTATTTTTGATGGCACCTCATCGCCTGTTAAAAAAGCGCTCTTCATCATCATTTGCGCCGCCTGGATTTTGCCCGGCTTGATCGGTCACGATCCGTGGAAGCCGGATGAGGCGATTGCATTTGGCATCATCCACAGCATGCTAAAAGAGGGCCATTGGCTACTGCTGATGATCGCAGGTGAGCCCACTTTTGATTACCCGCCGCTTTATTATTGGGTGGGTGCAGCGTTCTCGTTTGTTTTTTCGCCGGTGCTTCCCGCGCACGATGGTGCGCGATTGGCGACTGGTTTTTTCATGGCGCTCGCGTTAACTTATCTCTACAAAACCGCGACGCGATTATTTGACGAGCGCGCGGGACGCATTGCCGTTTTGCTGATGATGGGTTGCCTTGGGCTATTAGTGCGCGGCCATCAGATGAATCCTGAAGTGGGCGCACTCGCCGGCATCTCGGTTGCGATCTACGGCATGACGCGCATCCGCTCCGAGCCGCGCAAAGGTGGCGTGACCACCGGCATCGGCGCGGCTATCGTCGCGCTATCAGTCGGCATCGTACCGGCACTCGCGGTACCCGCCGTTGCCGTGGCGCTCATGACATTTGTCGGCGAATGGCGCAATCGCGATTTCAGGCGCGGCATTTTAATTTCGCTTGGTGTGATGCTGCCGTTGATGATGGTGCTGCCAATATTGTTGATGCTCCACGGCAATATCAATCCCCGCTTGTGGACGGATGCGATATTGGGCGCACCGTTTTTGAGTCATGACACACGCGGCAGTATTCAGCCGTTTTACTTCCTGCAAATTTTGCCGTGGTTCGCACTACCGGCTTTGCCGTTCGCGCTATGGTTATGGGTGCGTGATCGCAAAAAATTGCGCGAGCGAATTGAGCTCGCGTTGCCACTCGTGGCCTTCATCACCTTGCTCATCACGCTCTCACTGACGCGCGAGGCAGGCGAGGCGCGCGCACTGGCGATGCTCGTGCCGCTAGCGCTGGCGGCGGCGATGGCGCTGGATCGTTTGCCGAATGAGGTGGCGCGCATTATGGATTGGTTCGGGCTGGTATTTTTTGGCATTGTGGCGGTGGCACTATGGTTTTACTACGCCGTTGCATTAACGCAATTTCCCGAGCGCGCCGCGGCATCGTTCGCACGACAGGTGCCCGATTTCACGCTGCCGTTTAATGTATTCGCCTTTGTGCTGGCGGTCGCGTTAACGCTGGTGTGGCTCTACGCCGTCATTCGCGCGCATCGCAACAACCGTCGTGCGGTGGTCAATTGGGCTGCCGGTATCACACTCGTCTGGGTGCTCGCCAATCTGCTCGGGCAGCCCGCGGTGAATCATGTGCTAAGCCACCGCAAAGTCGTCACCACCATCGCCTCCATCATTCCGAATAATGCCACCTGCGTGGCCTCATTTGGGCTCGGTGATTCCGAACGCGCTTCATTTGATACCTTCGCCAATTTGCGCTTCGTGCGGCAGTTTGCGGACAAATCCGGGCCGTGCAATTGGCTGCTCACTCAAGGCAGTCGCGAGCGTGCGCCCGTGGTCGACGCCATATGGCAAATGGTCTGGGAAGGCGCGCGGCCGCGGGATAAGGACGAGCGGTTTCGCTTGTATCGGCGGCAGCAAACAACGCAACTG
>JANYGV010000289.1 GCA_025359285.1 Burkholderiales bacterium | reverse complement strand
CTATTTCGCGCTGCGTGATTACAGATCCACTCATGTCGCTCAAGGTGTTGATTTGGGCAGGCAAGCGGCTTGCACAAAGCATGCAAGCTAACCGGGCAAGCGAACCGATCTGAATTTGCACGCGATTGGGCGAGTCATCGCAACGACCTTGATATTGAAATCATTGCCGAGGCGGCAATGTTGAATCACGTCGCGGAACTTCTGGTCTGGGTGTTTGCGCCCGCCCTTTCGCTGGACGTGCAAAGCATTCAGCAATCTTATCCACGCGCGCGCCGCCGGGATATTCAGCCATCCATTTTGGGCATCACCCTCAACGAACTTGGAGTGGCGATCATGCGCAAATGGCAGCTTTCCAGCCTGAAGCGGCGGCTGATCGACGATGCCCACGCCGACACGCCGCAAATCAAGAATGTGGTGTTCGCCGTGAACCTCGCGCGACACCTTGGCAACGGTGTGGACGACGCAGCTCTGCCAGATGATTAAGCCGACATTGCCGATTTATTGCGCCTGTCGCCTGGCTGGGTTCGGGAGCGCGTGCTGGGCATACCGGAGCTGGTAGCAGAGTCGGCGCAGGGGCCGGGAGCGCAATAGCCCGGAAGCATAGCGGGCAGCAGAATCACCTGCCGAAATTCCTACCAACGTCAGGCAATTTGGAAGATATGTCTAGGCTTTTTCGCAGCCACCATATTGATTCGAAAGTGCATGATCAAACTAGAAAAAAAGAAATGGCGAAGTTTGACGTCCTTACTTTTTTGCCAGATCTGAATACAAGCACCAGCACTAGCTACAAGTCGCATTGATGAGCAAAGGAGTGAAAACATTAACCATTCATATTTATTGCCGAAAATCGAAGTTTCCGTCGTTCAGCAATTTGGACTGTATTCCAAGTTCTTCTCAACCGCGGCCCGCTTGATACGAACGAGCGTGCAACGGTGAGACAACATTGCGAAATTGGCGAAAGCCTACTGGCCAACCGCAAATCGGAACTGATGCAAATGGCCACCGAAATTGCAGGCACGCATCACGAGAAAATTGATGGCTTCAGCTATCCGTGGTCGAGCAGGCGAGGCCATTCCCTTGGCAGGGCGAATTGTAGCCGTAGCCGACGTTTTCGACGCACTGACATCCGCGCGACCACACAAGCGGGCTTGGTCACTCGAGGCAGCGCGCGCATTCATGCAGGATCAAAGTGGCGACCATTTCTGCCTGGCGTGTGTAGCCGCATTTCTAAGCGGTTGGGACGACATGTTGGAGATACGCAAAAAATTCGCGGACGGTGTGCTGATCACCGAAAATATGCAGCATGCTGCGTGATCTGATCGATCACCTTTTACCCCGCTGAAAACAAATCGCCTTCACGATCAATAAGTCTTTAAATTAAAAAGGCTCAACTCCGCATCCGTTTTTTCAGTACGATGAGGTCCTCTACCGCATTTGCAACATATTCGACATCATTGCGGCCCGCTCAATCTTACTGATAAGACCTGATGAAAACCCGTCGTCAATTTTTAATCAAAGCCCAATTGGGTGTCCTCGCCGCTGCGTCCGCCGGATTATCAGCCAGTAATCCCGATCCCGCGTCTGCGCAAACGCCGCTGCCCGCGGCACCGACCACGCCAGGCGCGCCACCCACGTTTGGTACCCTGCCCGCGTTTGGCCCTGACGTTGCGGCGGTAACGTTTGCGGAAGCTGAGAAACTCACGCAGGTAACCATGACGCCGGCCGAACGCGAGATGGCGGCGAAGAGCTGGCGTACTTCGATGGCCGCCATGCTTGAGCGCCGCTCGGGGCCACGCAAAGTCGCGTTGGAAGCCAGCGTTTCCCCAGCAACGCAGTGGAACCCGGTGCTCCCCGGTTTGAAAGTCGGGCCGTTGCGGGATAGATTCATTCGCAGCAAAAGCGACAGCGCACCACTGCCCAACACGGATGACGACATCGCCTTCGCGCCGGTAAGCAAACTGTCGCGCTGGATTGAGACCAAGGCGCTGACTTCTGAACGGCTCACCCGCATTTATCTCGAACGTATCAAACGGCTTGATCCCAAGCTGCGCTGCATCATTACCCTGACCGCCGAGCACGCTCTGACGCAGGCCAGACGAGCTGATCAAGAAATTGCGGTAGGCAAGTATCGCGGGCCGCTGCATGGGATTCCATATGGGGTCAAAGATTTACTCGATACGGCAGGCATTGCCACCACCTGGGGCGCGGAGCCATTTCGAAATCGTGTGCCGGCGGCCGATTCCGCGGTTGTCGCGCGGTTAAATGCGGCGGGGGCGGTGCTCATCGCCAAACTCAGTCTGGGCGCACTGGCGCTAAACGATATCTGGTTCGGGGGACAAACCATGAACCCGTGGTTACTCGAAGAGGGCGCGTCGGGCTCCAGCGCTGGGCCGGGCGCGGCGATGGCCGCGGGACTCGTTGCGTTCACCATTGGCAGCGAAACCGGTGGCAGCATCATCAGCCCGTCCATGCGTTGCGGCGTCACCGGACTGCGCCCTACCTATGGCCGCGTACCGCGCACAGGCGCAATGACGCTATGCTGGTCACTCGACAAGCTGGGACCGATGACACGCACAGTAGAAGATGCGATGCTGGTGCTGAAGGCGATTTCTGGCCCGGATACGGGTGATGTTGGCAGCGTGCCAGCCAAGCTTGATTTTGATGCGGGTGCTTCGGTCAAAGGGCTGAAAATAGGCTACGTGCCAGCCTGGATGAAAGAAGATCCGGCCACCGATGTCGATCGTGCGGCGCTGGACGCAGCTAAAAAACTGGGCATGATTCCGACCCCGATTTCACTGCCGGATTGGCCATATCAATCGCTTAACGTGATTTTATTCGCCGAGGGCGCAGCCGCGTTTGAGGAGATCATGCTGGATGGGCGCATCAATCAGCTAAAGGTGCAAGTCCCGGATGCATGGCCAAATATGTTCCGCGAGTCGCGTTTTCTATCGGCAGTCGATTTCGTGCAGGCGGATCGGTTGCGGCGCAAAGTGGCGCTCGAAATGGCACGCGTCTTCACCGACGTTGATCTGCTGCTGGTGCCCTCGTTGCGTGACGAAATGCTGACCATTTCCAACCATACCGGCCACCCTTCGCTCACGCTTCGAACTGGCTCAGTGGAAGTTTCCGAAGCGCGCAGTGATTGGGCACCAGACCCAGCCAACCCGCTCCCGAAATTCACCACCCCACGCAAAGTACCGCACGGCGTCACGCTCATTGGGCGCTTGTTCGAGGAAGGCACGATTGCCCAGGTGGGCATGGCAATGGAGAAATTGGCGGGCGTGGTTAACGAAAGACCGCCGGGCTTTTAAGCGCCCAGATTTGACCGAATCCCCCAGCGCAGCTTGGCCGAGCTTGAACGCGGATTGCTGCGCTGCTCTTCGGGGGAAGGTTTCTGCGCTTCGAGCGAGATACTGGAGAAAATACCCTCAGTCGCAAACTTTTGAAATGCCGACTCAATTCGGCGATCTTCGCCTGAATGAAACGTCAAGATCGCGACGCGGCCGCCAGCCTTCAGACATGAGGGCAGGGATTCTATAAAGCGATCTAGCACGCCAAATTCCTGGTTCACCTCAATACGCAGCGCCATGAACGTACGCGCTAGCGTTTTTTTATGATGGTCCTTATCCGGAAAATCTTTAAGCGTGGCGCGAATATTTTCGGCTAGTTGCTGGGTGGTCAAAATTGGCGTTTCGCTGCGCGTGATGCCATACGCGATTCGCGCCGCATAGGGCTCATCCGCGTAGTTGCTGATGAGCTGACCCAGATCATAAGCACGCATCGATTGTATGAGCGCCGACGCGGGCTTACCTGCCAGCGGATTTAATCGCAGATCAAGCGGCCCATCATTTTTATAAGAAAACCCGCGCGTGGGATCATCCAGCTGCATTGACGAAACGCCCAAATCCGCTAGGACGCAATCGAATTTCCCTGATTCCGGCAACAGCGTTTCAATATCCGCAAAATTCAATTCACGAATCGTCAACACGTCTTCAGCGAATCCCGCACCAAAGTCCAAGGCGCGCAAACGTGCCTCGGTGCGAGGCCGCTCAACCGAATCCACATCGACCGCAAACAATTTCCCGCCAGGCAGTAAGCGAGGAATGATTAACTGTGTGTGGCCACCGAAACCGAGCGTGCAATCAAGTGCTGTCTCACCCGGCTTTGGATTCAAAATCGCCAAAATTTCATCCACACAAATCGGGCGATGGGTTCCTGCCGGTGTCTGTCCGCGCGCGATTACTTTCTGAACATCATCAGCGAATTGCTCTGCGTTGAGTTCCTTGTATTTTTCTTTGAACTCGCGCGGATGCGAGCCGCGATAGCGCCTGCGCCGTACGTGCGGCGCAGGCTCTGGCTCAGACGCTGGCGCGGTCTCAGAGAGGGCGTGTGAGGCTTCAGGCGGCATAAAGTGGAATAGGTGTGAGATTCAGTAATGCAAAAATCATGGCCCAGCAATATTGCACAAGGCCATTTTGCTTAAAGATATTGTCTGCGGAATTATTGCTTTTGGCTCATCACCAGCAACGTAAATGTATCCGCTTTCATCGTGCGCCTAGGCTTGGGCTGGCCTTCAATCGCGGCAGGTTCATTAAACTCAGCGCTGACCAGATAAATCTCATGGCTTTTTGGATTCAGCGCCATCGTTCGCGCACCGCGTTGCGTCGCCACATTTTGCAACACAGTAAATTTGTCCGCTGATTCTTCTTTAATCACGGTCAGCGTGCCGTCACTTTGCGAGCTCAATATTTGCTTGGTCTCAGCATCAAACGCATTCGCATCAACGCCCTCGCCTATCGTCAGTGTGGTCACCACTTTGCCGTTGTCCGCGTTCAACACGACCATCAGTTTGTTATGGCAGCCGACAAACAGGCGACGCGTTTTTGTGTCGATCGCCAAGCCCGCTGGCTCATCACAGCCTGGTAGTGGCCAGCTTTTCACGACGGCGTTTTTACGCATGTCGATCGCGGCGATTTCGTTCTTGTCCTCAATATCCACAAACATCATTCCCTGACCATCCGCCACCGCGGCTTCAGGCTTGCCGCTCAGCGGAATCGTCGCGATCAGCTTGTCGGTGACGGTATCAATCACACTCGCGTTATGGCTGCGACCATTAAATGCCACGACGTGCTTGGTGACGCCATCGTAGGCAATAAAATCAGGATTTTCACCACCGACGGTCGGGATTTTAGCGAGTGTTTTTAACGATTTCAAATCGAACACTGAAACCGAATTATCGCGACCATTGCTTGCATAGCCTTTGCCAACATCGCTAGCTAACGCAACACCGTGTACGCCGGGCGTATCGGCAATTTCTGCCACCACCACCCCGGTTGACGGATCCACCACCTGCACCCGCGTCCCACGCGTGATGAACAACCGATTCGACGGCGCATCATAAGTTAGGTAATCCCAACCGCCTTCGCCACCGATTTTGAATTTATGTTTGAGCGTATATTCGCCGGCAGCGGCGGCGGAAGAAACGGCAATAGCGAATGTTGAAAAAATGCCGATAAAAATGGACTTGCAGATCATGGAAATTGCCTCGGTCTTATAAAACTTCGAGTATAGCCGCGCGATTGTAATCTGCATAACGATGTTGCACTGATTTTGAAAACCTAACGCAAGAACTGGCGCGGTGTTTCAGCCCATTTTGGCTTGAAATGCCTGCTAGGCCGCGAGTTTGCAAGCTGGCCAGCTTCCACAACCCCGTCGTTCCCGCGCTTCGAATGGAGCCTGCAGGACAGACGCGATCTCAGTTCAAGTAACAACGTCCGAACCGCAAAGCGCGTACTCATTTTATAGTTTCGTCATGCAAAAATTGGGCTTGAAAATCATTACCAAAAACGGTACGACCGTCGACGGATTAATCGTGCATGCGGTGAATCAGGCGAGTGCCGATTCCAAACTGCACCCGATGTACCCACAATGCACCATTGCTGGCGCGAGATTGATCGACGATTTACATTGCAGAGAAGGCACCGACCTAGAGGATGCGACTTCGCTGATTGTCGGTCAGGACGCGAAGTGACAAAACTTCATCTTTCAGAAAAGTGTATACATATGAAATACGTCTTGCCCCCGCCCGTTGAATTTCAAAACGCAATCCCGGTCTCGGACCCAAAAACTTTTTGCCAACTTTCTCCCACCAGTTTTCTTTTAGACCGCTAGTAACAAACAGAACTTTGGTGAAGTCAGGCGTTCCCTTTTTCACTTCATCTAGCAACTGTCTCCATACAATCCAATCACCGAATTTTCTTTTGTAGATTAACCCTCCATCAGAAAACTCACCATCTTACTTTTTTGACTTTCCTCTCTGTAGCCAGGTGGAATTTGGAGCGGATATTTTCTATCACCCTCAACACGCCAGTCATCCACTTCTTTTTGTGTCGACGTTGATGTGCCAATATGCATTTCTAAAAGCGTTTCAAGCGAACGTAAAACTGTGTCGGTATCCCGCAAGTTTGGATAACCTGCCTGCGACTCTCTCAAGCTTTGAGGCGCACTTGCTAAAGGTTCACCAGCACTCTTTCCCAGCGTCTTCCAATCCGACGTCAACCCAAGCTCCGCCAAATCACGGCTTTCTGAAAAGGCCTTAATGAGCTTTTGGAGGTCCAAAACTTTCCCTAAATGGTCATTGACACAAATGCGATCCTTTTCAATCAATGCAGTACGGTTTCGAAAAAACTCAAGTCCGACGTGGTACGGAATCCACAACCGGTCAGTAAAATGTGTTTTCAGTGCATTGACTATGCTGACGCTTGCTGTCTCTTGCTGTCGGCCCTAGTCGGTACAATTCAAGCAGCACATTTGTGTCGAGCAACACTAGCCCAGTTTGCCGTAGTCGCGCTTCTCTGCTTCCGAAAGAGGGCGAAAGTGTTCAAATACCTGAGTTAGCATCGATGTAGCTTGCTACAACATATTAAACATAAATAAAAAACACGATGTTGCAATTATTTTTTCGCTTGAAATAGCATTCTGAAACTGTTGTTTCTGACAGGTATACGTGGCGGAACAAATCTGCTGATTTCGAATGGCACAGGATCGTGCTGCAAGTTGAAAAACAAACTCGGTGAAACGAGCCATCGCGCTATACAAAACACCACCCTCAATTCACTCCCCGCGACACATCCATAATCAGTCTTGCCGCCAAATAAAGCCTCGGCTCAATCGAGTCGATGTGAACATATTCGTTGTCGTTCGAATGCGCACCAAAGCTCAGCAGCCCGAAGCGCTCAATCACGGGTTTAGTATTGCCTAGCGCGGCGAAGGCGGCATCGGTTCCGCCACCGGCGACGGTATCGGTGACGGTTAATTGCTTGCCGATCTCGGCATAGATAGTTTGCGCATGTTTGGCGATGGCGGCGGCGCTGGCGTTGAGTTCTAACGGTGGGCGACGGCGTTCAAATGTCATTTCGATTTTGGTATCGGGAATCAGTTGTTTGCTGATCGTTTCGCGGATGCGTTTTTCCAGCCCTTCGTAGTCGGATATGCGGATGACACGGACGTCCGCCGCACCGTTGGCCTGGGCCGGAATCACATTACGATTGGTGCCGCCGCTGATCATGGTCCAGTTCATTTTTACACCAGTGGCAGAATCAGAGAAATCCTTGGTCTGCAACATTTGGTGCGCCAATTCGTAGATTGCATTGCGGCCACGCTCCGGTGCTGAGCCCGCATGCGAAGCTTTACCGGTGACCTTTAACGTGACGGCGGCGATGCCTGCGGTGGCTAATGACAAATTATCCGAGGTAACGGATGAGCCCTCATGCGACATGGTGAGATCGTGTTCCGCGCCGAGCTTACCGAATGTCGTGCGGCTGCCGGGCGAGCTGATTTCTTCGTCGCCATTGATGAGCACGGTCAGCGTGCCGTAATCGCGAAAATTCATCGTTTTCAAAATCGACAGCGTATGCAGGATGACGGCGATGCCCGCTTTGTCATCACCAATGCCCAAGCCATAGGCGCGATTGCCGTCGATGCGAAACGGTTGATTGGCGAGCATGCCTTTCAAATACACCGTGTCCATGTGCGCAATCAATAGTATTTTTTTGGTGCCGGTGCCTTTGAATGTCGCCTTCACCATGCGGCCGATTTTGGCAGGGGTGTCGTGCATACGATAGGCATCAGCACCGGGCTCGATGAATTCCACCGCACCGCCCAAGTCCTTCAGCCGGTCATAAACGAGCTGGGAAATCCGGTCCAGACCTTCGCGGTCGCCGCTGCCGGATTCGATATTGACGAGCTCTTTTAGAGTATCGAGCAGGGGTTGCTTCTGCGTTGCAGCCAGGGATTGCACAGCTTGATTGGGGGCGGCTAGCGGAGCGGCAAAAGCGGCCGACGTGATGATGGCGCTGGCGGCGAATAGTGCTGCTAGGCGGGTGGCGAGGCGAGTGGGCATGGGTTTTCCTGTCGACTTGGTTGGATGCGGCTCGATTATTAGCTTAACGTAAAGCGGAACAAAATGAACAGCCTCGCCGCTTGGGTGGAGGATTGCCTTAAATTCAGGCAGCGTCGGCGAAGCGAGCATCGCCCCCATCCCATCCTTCCTCCGTCGCCGGGGGAAGGGGCAGACCGTGGCGCTTGGAATATTTCGTAGCATACGAGCTTGCAAAGATAGGCAAAGAAACGCGATTATTCTCACTCTAGCTTTTGCCAAACGCTTGCCAACCACCGCTGCTCGTGGCGCGGCAGGCCGGTCGGTCGATAGTAGGTGTAGCATTCGGCGAATCCTGCGTTCTTAAGCTGCGCATGCCAGCTCATCGGGCTGTGAAAACAGCTATAGCGGGCGTCGTTGCCGCCCTCTTCATCATGGCCATGCGGGATCGAGGCAAACAACACGCCGCGTGGTTTTAGCGTGCCATGTAAATCGCGCAGCACACGCGGCAATTCCGTCTTTGGGATGTGTTGAAGTGATGCGTTGGCGAAAATTCCATCGAAATAATTAGATGGTAAATCGAGCGCCAAAAAATCTTGATGCCATACCGGGCAGCCGCTGTTCACGCGCGCCATATCGGCGAAGGCAGCGGCACCGTCAAGCCCAATCGGTTGATGCCCGAGTGCCGCTAACGTGATCAGGTCACGGCCTGGCCCGCAACCCATGTCGAGAATCGTGAACGGCGGCATGCCTTCGATATGTGCGAGCAGTGCATCGATATTTTGCTGCACATCATGGCCCCGTGTCCCTTCCCAATAGTCTTGCGCGCGCGATTCATAATGGCCTAGCGTGGCAGCGGTGAGGGCAGTGAGTTTTTCTGAAGAATTAGACATCTGCGCATGATGCCACAGCATTGGTCGAGGCCGGCGCGGCGCACCATTGCGCGAAGAGTGAGGGCGGAACTGGATTCGCTAAGAAAAAACAAGCGATTTCAAGCAACATTCATTTTGAATAAATGGACGATGCGTCATAATGATTTTGATAAATCGACAGTTAACCGCGTTGAAAAATATGCAAAAAATAATCCGACATCTTCTGCTTTATATTTTTTTCCTTGTTCTACCGAATGTAGTGAGTGGGCAAAATATTACTGCGCAGCTTTTAAAGGAACGCATCCAAGAAGCAATTAACCGCCCGATGCCGACGCCACTAGAAATGATTGGCGATGAAATTCTTTTGGCACCTGCTCCAGTGTTGGTTATTGGCTATCTTGATACCCTGAACACCACGGAAACCAAAGCCAATGCTGATTGGGGCGCGGTACTGGGTTGGTTTTTAATGGAGGCCGCAAACGGAGCATGGCGCGATTTGGCCGTCGTGCCTTCATACCAATACAACAGCGACGCGGCAACCCAGTTTCGTGACCTAACAGCTACTAGACGCTATACGCTCGCAAGGGTCGCGGCGCGAACGGGTGCCAGCTATGGCCTGACCGGATCGGTACGCGTACGAAACGGGCAATTCGATTTGACACTTGAGCTACTGGAATTTCCCGGCGGCCGCACGCTGGATTCGCGAAAGCAGAGCGGCGCGATGGCTGATCTGCCAGGCGAAACCTACCAATTGGCGGATACATTATTGGGGGAAATTAACGGACGCGGCGACTCTTTTCAAGCAAACAATATGCTTGTCCCAAAGCTCGCTGAACTAGCAGCACTACTCGACGCCTACACGCAAACACTTAAGCTCAATAATTCTAAAAGCCTCGCGGTTTATGAAAAACTTTGGCGCGACCACAGGCAATCTCTGCCTCTTTCCGCCGCCTACTTGGTTGAACTTGCGTCATACGGCAAAGCGGCTAAGATTCGTGAAGACCTGCCCGGATTGACCATTAGCACAGGCAATGTCGGCACGATGGAGGTGTATGCGCAGCTACTTCGTAGTCGCAACACGCCGACCGGCATTGATGCTGATGCCGTAGCGCGCCTTACCAAAGCACTCGCGCTCAACCCGAACAACATCAGCGCATGGCTTGCGCTAAGCAATGCGTACAGTGGCGAGCAGGTTATGTATCAAGAGGATATCCGAGGCATGCGTTCTGTCATTTCTCCCGCCATTGATCACCATTTGGGTCATGCCAGTGCAGTTTCCGTCGCACTTGAGGCCGTCAAGCGATGGCCAAACCACTACCGGACATGGTGGGCGTTAAGTTATGCACTTCAAAACTATGCTGGCCTCGTTCGCGGCACCGCCTATTGGAAGAACGTGCCCGAAGAGTCGCGCATTCGCTACAGCGCGATCATGCAGATTGCGGATGACTGTTTAAGCAAAGCTCTTGCACGCCATCCCGAACAGGGCTATCTGTATGAAATGAAGATTGATCTTGACTCACATGCTGGCCGGAATTGGATGACAAGTTTTCAGCGCGCAGCCGAACTTATTCCGCATAGTCGAAGCCTGTATCAAACGGCGTTCAACTATGCACGTCCGCAATGGGGCGGCACGCGCGATGATATGCGCGAAATTTATAAAACCGCGCTGGAAAACAATCCAGACGCGAATTGGCCGACTGAGCTACGCGATGCTTGGGCGTCAGAAATTAAACCGTGGATTGACTTCAGCAGACTGTGGGTCCGAATTTGTGCTGCTGTACTCTTGCTATTAGCGCTGGCATGGGCATGGCGTATTTGGAAGACAGCTAAACGTTTGCGCTGATGAAGGGATCAAATTTTTCTGCCTACTTTTGTGCTTCATCCGCATAGTCAGTCTGGTCCGCGATACCGCCAATTTTGGTCGCACGTCCACCGCCATCCAACGCCATATTCAGCATCCACGCGATCCTAGCACCTGCCTTAGTCAACTGCGCGGGGACGGCATCCGCGGCTGCCGTCATATACCACTCGGACAATTGCACCGGCGTGACAATCGTGGAGGCCCATTCTTTGCCGCATTCAAAATTGGGCAGGCTGGCGTAGGTGACGAGTTTGCTCAGCGAATGTGATTCGTTCATCCATGATCTGACATCGCCGCTTTGCCATGTGCCTATTTGCTCGCGATATTTTTTGACCAGCTCTTTTGCGTAGTCGGATTCAGATGTTCCGCGCAGCGCGCGTTTGACGATGTCGGTGTCCCAAACACCGTGAAGCCTGCGGCCTTGGTCGCTTTCGGGAATCAACACAAATTTCAGGTTGCCGCCCAGATCGCCATCATCGGCGGCGTGGAGCGGCTGATGAATATCGCCGAGCATGTGAACCAGAAAACGCAGCGCCTGAACGCGATCTTCCTTAGGAGTCGCGGGGTCTTTCAGCTGGCGAAAAATGTCGGGGATTTTTGCAGAGGCACAATCGCGTTTCGGGCAATACTGCTCGTAGGTGAGCGTTTTACAAACCGGCTGATTGTCGTAATGCCATTTTTCAGAGCCGGGTATTTTTTCGCTCAGCTCTTTACGGTTGATATCCATGTACAACGCGATATCCGACAAGCCATCGGGCGAGCCGCCGTTATCGATGATCTGATTAAGTCGCAGCCGCGTTTTTGGGGTGATTAGTTCGTTCGCCACCAACGCCGTCACCCGGTGACCTTCACTGCCCCACGCATGCGCCACATTGCTTGCCGCACCCAGGGCGGGCAGCGCGAGGGCAAGCGCGCAGTGATGAAGCGTGCGCTTATATTTTCTGAAAAACATTATTTATTCATCTTTCGTAAAACGCGAATTGTAGGGCGGCAACGTAGTTAAATTGATGACGGTAACGGTATAACTGGACGAAAACCGCCATCGATGGCATCCCCCAAATAGGGGATGCTCTGTGTGACGTTTAGCACTTTATTTGGTTCATAAATTGGGTAAAATCATCACATCAGAACTGAGTTGTTTTGTGAAGTTGATGTGGTGAGTGTAGTACCCTTGGAGTAGTACATAACGATTCGGCGGGCCTCGAAAAGATATTTCGTCGCCCGCTGTTTTTTTTGTTTCATTTCAATTTTCATCGCGTTGGCGCGCTTGGACACACGCTAAACTGCGGGCATGACAAACTTAAGCACTGAG
>JANYGV010000263.1 GCA_025359285.1 Burkholderiales bacterium | reverse complement strand
GGTCGTGCCTTCCGGGTATTCGTTTAATCTCGATGGCACCAATATTTATATGACGATGGCGGCGCTGTTTGTCGCACAAGCATTGAATATTGATCTGACCTTGACGCAGCAGCTCACCATGCTCGGCGTTGCGATGCTGACCTCAAAAGGTGCCTCGGGGGTAACGGGTGCAGGCTTTATCACGCTGGCCGCAACCCTCGCGGTGATTCCATCGATTCCCGTGGCGGGACTTGCGCTGATTCTGGGCATCGACCGCTTCATGTCTGAGGCGAGGGCGCTGACCAATTTTGTCGGCAATGGTGTGGCGGCGATTGTGGTGTCAAGCTGGGAAAAAGAGCTTGACCACGTGGTGCTCAAGCGTGAACTGACCGGCGAAAGTGCGCATGCCAGCGCTGATAGGAAGTAGTTGTTTCATTTTCCCGTCGCACAACAAAAAACCCCTTTCGGGGTCTAATGTTTTGGCGGAGAGGGTGAGATTCGAACTCACGGTACGGTAAAACCGTACGCCAGATTTCGAGTCTGGTGCATTCGACCACTCTGCCACCTCTCCGCTGGGCCGTTCGCTTAACCAAATAGGATTTGATAATAAGCAAAGTAGAAGTATAACTGGTCATTTGCATTACGTCGAAACTTGATTGCGTGACAACAAAAGGTCTCGCGCAGAATAGTAAAAGTCACAAGTGTTGACATCTAGCCGCGATCAACATCAGTATATTGCTGTTGAGATTGTTGTGGATGTTAGGCCTCACGTTTGCAACGTGGTTGCGTCAGACGCAAAAAAATAATTTAAAGATAAATATTATTTTGTTTTTTGGGTGAAAGCTGCAAAATCGCAGTGCAATCGGTTTCACTTATCGTTTTAGTGTCAAATTTGAATGATTGCGTGCGCAATTGTGTTGCGATATAGTCGCGCGATTGTTCGAAATAATATTATAAAAATTGCGTAAGTCAGTGAGTCAGCGATAAGTTTGACTTCAGTCATTCGTTAAACGAAAAGCAAATAAAGCGCGAGCGGGCAAAGCACGTAGCAAGCGCGGGAAGCTAAAAAGGGAGGTTGAGATGTTATTACGCAAAATGGTTCGCATCCTGCTTCTAGGCGCGCCTATCGCTTGTGGAATCGTTTTATCAGGCGGTGTGGCGGCATCAAGTGCATCGCGCGCCACCGCAAATCCGATTTCTGCCCAGAAGTCCACCGACGCTCCTATCAGCATCAAGCTGGAACGGCACAAAGTCGTAATTTTATCGGGCAAAGAAATCCTGCAGAGCGCGGAAACCGCAAAGCCGGGTGATGTGCTTGAAGACGCAGCAACCTATTCGAATAAAACCAGCCGCGTGCTGGTGGTGCCCACCGCGACCGTGCCCATTCCCCCTAATACTGAGCTGATTCTGAATTCAATCAAGCCCGCGACTGCGTTTGCCAGCACCGACGGCGTTAATTTTTTTGCCATGCCGCTTAGCATCAAAATGATGCAGAGCAATGGCGTCGAGCTGGAGCAACCAACAGCGCTGAGCCAGTATCGTTTCCTGCGATGGTTTCCAGGACAGCTGGCAGCAAAGCAATCGCTTGTATTCTCGGCGCGTTTCAAGGTCGCCGATGGAGCAGAGACAACAATTGTTAAACGTTAATTAGTTCACGTTTTTTGCGACGGATCAGGCTTATCGTTCAGCAAAGTTGCCAAGTGTGGTGCCTAAAACGGTTGACCCTAACCGCATTTCCATCCAAAAGTGCCGTGGATAAGATTTGGCAGCAATAAAACAATACTGAAACGGCAACACCGCTATAAAACAGCATTATAAAAACCAACAGAGACGCGCAGATCAACATGCATAAAAATGCACGAACCAAGGCTAGAGCGCTGTGATGACATCCGCTGAGGAAATTTCGATGACTGCCGTTGGGCGCGCGCCAGCGCTGCGCGTTCAGCAATTGGGCTGCCCATCGCGGCGTTGGTCTATTTCATGGCTTAGCTCATGGCTTAGCTCATGGCTTAGCGCGATGCTGGTCGCGATGGCGTTGCTGGTGAGTGTTTTTCCAAGCATTTCCAGTGCAGCACCGGCTCCAGCCAACGCGGTGATCGGCAATCAAGCTTCGGCGACTTATTTGGACAGCAGCGGTACGGTGCGTCCGGTGTCTTCGAACACCGTGCAGACCACCGTGCTGCAGGTGAAGAGTTTTATTTTGACGCAAACCGGAGCCAAAACGGTTCCAGCGAATCAGCAGGTCTGTTATCCGCACACCATCACCAACACCGGCAATGGCACTGATTCATACACTTTGAATCCCGCCACCACGGGCGGCATGTTCGCGCATACCGGCCTTGCTTATTTCGCGGATACCAATCAAGACGGCGTGGCCGATTCAGGCGCAATAATTTCTGCGCCGGTATCAATCAATGCCGGTGCCAGCTTTAGTTTTGTCGTGTGCGGAACCACGGCTGCGACGGCCACGCCGGGCCAAGCGGGGACGATTGTGGTGTCGGTGAGCGATACCAATGCGCCGACCACGAACACGCTCACGCAGACGGATACCACCACCATTGGTGCGGCCTCGGTGAATGTAACCAAAAAATTATCCAGCGTACCGCCGCCCGGCTATATTCCGGTTGCAGGTGGTGCCAGCCCGAATGCGGGGCCGCTGTATGTGATCCTCGATTATTCCAACACCGGAACCATCCAGGCGGATAACGTCCATCTTATCGATGCGCTGCCAAGTGGGTGGCTTTATGTGCCCGGCAGCGGGCGCTGGAGCGTCTCCGGGCCAGCAACCGCACTTACCGATCCGCCCGCAGGTGATCCGGCTGGAATAACCTATCAAGCGCCGACGGGTGCGGTGTCTGGCACCGTGGATGCCACGGTAACGGCGCTAGCGCCGTCGACTAGCGGCAATGTATATTTTCAGGTAACGATTGCGCCAAACCTGCCGGTGACGACACCCGGAAATGCAATCACCACCACCAACACCGCCAGCGTTCAATATAGCTATACGATCGCTGGAAATACCACCAACGTGCCGCCATCTCCCACTAACTCGGTGCAGTATGTGGTCGCGCAAACCGCGAACCTATCGGTGAATGGCTCATCAACGACCACCGGTATTACTGATAGCGAACCGGTCGTTGCAGCGGGCGCGGCACCCGGCCAGTCAGTCACGTTTACAGACTATGTATGGAACCGTGGCAGCTCGCCTGACAGCTTTGATCTAATTATCCGCGACGGCACCTCGGCAGCGGCCTATCCAGGCAATGCCCTGCCTGCCAATGGCTCAACCTGTAACCCTGCCAACACCGCGGTGGTTGATGCCTGTACGTTCCCAGCGGGCACCACGTTCCAAATACTCTCTTTCAACGGCGCTACCGCATTGCAGGACAGTAACGGCAACGGTATCCCCGATACCGGCACGATACCGCTGCCGAGCGGTGGCACTTGTTCAGCGCCTTATATCATCAGCGCCAGTGGTGTTTCTTGTGGTTATGCTGTCGTGATCAGGGCCACGCTGCCAGCCAATGCGACACCGGGCAATAACGGCGGCAACGGTTATCGCATCACCCTAGAAGGCCGATCACGTTTTGACACCACGCGAACTGACACCGTGGTCGACACACTGGCAACTATTGTTCCGAACAGCGCAGACATTACCAATAATGCGCCTGTCGCAGGCGCGGGCGTGCTCGGCGCGGGGCCCGACAATTCAGTGGTGCAAGTTACCAATACAGTAGCGCCTTTGCCAACTGCGCCTGTCACTACCGTGTTCACGCTTTATGCGAATAACACGAGTGCTACCGCGTCGATTTATAACCTGAGTTCATCGTTTATCTCGGTGCCGACTACGGCAGGTCTGGCCACCCCGCCTGCGGGCTGGGTAATCACGTTTCGTGATAGCGGAAACGGGCTGAATTGTAATGCACCACTAGGCGCTGCCGTGACGACGACGGGTGCCGCGCCGATCCCGGCAGGAGGCAGCCGTATTGTCTGTGCCGAAGTCACGGTGCCTGCTACCACTCCCGGCACCATGACCACGCCGACACCCTCACCCGCAGGCGATTACGTGGTGCAGTTCGGTATCGCCAATCAGGCCAATCCGGCTGTGGCAGACACGATTCGCGACCGGGTCACGGTTTCAGCTGTGCATGCAGTGACGTTAACCCCAAACGGCATGCAGGGCACGGTGCCCGGTGGCGTTGTGACCTACACGCATGTCTTGGCAAATACGGGCAACGTGGCAGAAGCGATTGTGTTCCCGGCCAATTTTTTGACCAACAGCCAATCGCCGGCATTTGGGTGGAACGCGGTGGCTTTTATCGACAGTAACGGCAATGGTATTTACGACGCGGGAACCGATACGCAAATCGTACCCGGCGTGACCACTATCCCGAGTCTATTGCCGAATGAGACGCGTTCGATTTTTGTTCGCGTGGCCGCGCCACCGGCCGCCGGGAGTCCACCAAATACCACCACGCTGAATGCAACCTATAACGGTGGCGCGGGAATGTTGTCAGTTACCGACATCACTTCGCTATCGGACGGGCTGCGCCTTACCAAATATCAACAGTTGCCAGGCGGCAATGGATCGTGCACCACGACGCCGACGGCGACCCTAACTGGTGCAACCCCGAACGCGCCGTGGAGCAGTGCCGCGCTCACTGCCAGCGCCAATACGGTGCCCGGCAAATGTATTTCGTACCTTATCGTGGGGCTGAATTCCGCCAGCGCGAACGCCACCAATATTAATTTAACCGATCTGGTGCCGACCAATACCTCGATTGAACTTGGCTGTGGTGCGCCTGCTGTGACGGGCCCCGTTGCTTTGGTCGCGGCCTATCCCGCTGGCTTTACCGGCACGGTGAGCGCGCAATCGTCGCCCACCGCCGCTACCCCGTTGCTGCCCAATCAAACCCTCACGCTGCAGTTCTGCGTGAAGATTAATACGATGTAGTCGACGATGAATAACAATCACAAAAATACTCGTTTTCAACATGCTGCCAATCTGGTCGCCCCGTTGGTTTCTGCTTTGATTGCCGCTAGCGCGCGCATGTCGAACCGCATTGATTGGCGTGGTCAATTTAGAGCAATCGCGACAACACTGGCTACCGCTGCGACGCTATGCCTGACCGCCTCCAGCGTCGGCGCGGCTGTGCCACCGGCGGGTACCGTCCTGACGAACACAGCATCAAGCAGCCAGCAAGTCGGCGGCGTTGCTCAGTCAACGACCAGTAATGCCGTCACAGCCACTGTTGGCGCGCTGGCAGGCCCGCCCAGTTTGACGAAAGTATTTGGCGCAGAGTCGATCAATCCGGGCGAAAGTACAACGCTATCGTTGAGGCTGTTTAATACCTCGGGTTCACCGTTACAGACTGGCATCGCTTTCACCGATACGCTGCCGTCGGGTCTGCGTCTAACTGCCGCGCCAACCGTGACGCGGTCGCCAGGCTGCTCGGGAACCGTTACGTTCACGCAGCCATCCACGATTAGCATCTCAAATGCAGGCATCGGCGCAGGCACACAAGTTTGCGACTTCATCATCAATGGCGTTACCAATACGCCCACGCAAACGAATGCGAGCTGCGCCGGTAATCCACCAGCGTTTACCAATGGACCGACTTCCATGTCGGGGATTGTAAATGCAACTAACGGCGTTTCTAGCCAGTGTTTAGTGGTCGCTCCGCCGGTTGTGCAGCCGACCGCCTATGACCTGTTTTTCAGCAAATCCATTTCTGCGATTCAAGGCAATTCGCCCAGCGGTTCATATCGCATCACGATCCGTTATGGCAACGCCAGTAGTCCGGAAGCCATAAAAACGAACGTCACCATTACCGACGTCCTGCCCGCTGGGATGACCTATGTGCCCGGATCGTTGCGGCTGTCCGCTCCGCCGCAAAACAATGATGCAAGTTTGAGCGCTACATCCGGTCCGTTCGTATTTAACGGCTTAACGGGCACCTACGAGACTTCAGCGGATCGCGTGAGCTTGACGTTCGCCACGATGCGACAAAACGAGTCTGGGTTAGTGGCTTTTGATGTAAATATTGCACCGGGACAAACACTGAATAGCGTCTTGACCAACATCGCTGAAAATTCTTACACGCCTATCAGCGGCATCCGAGTCGGGCCACGTTTCAGCAATCCTGTCGATTTCCGCATCACGGGTACTGAAAACATCATACTGCGCGGCGTAACCAACCCGTCGGCCGATCCGGGCAGCACCGTCACATTTAATAATATTTTGACGAACAGCACCAGCAAAACCGACAGCTTTGATGTCACGCTTTCGGGCTCAAATTTCCCACCCGGCACAATATTTCAGCTTTTCAAAGCCGATGGCGTAACGCCGCTGGCGGACACAAATGGCAATACGATTCCCGATACAGGGCCGGTTGCGGCGGGGGCCACTTATCGCATTGTCGTCAAAGCAATCCTGCCGCCTGGCGTGGGAGGTGGGCCTTTTCACGTATCCAAGGCAGCGCAGTCTATTTCCAATTCGTTGATTCGAGCCATCGATGACGACATCGTCTCGGTCATCAGTGCCGTATGTCGCGTTGTTTTAGAGTCAGATAATGTGGGCACCACCACACCGGGCGGAAATATTGTTTACACCCATGTTCTGACAAACGTTGGCACCTGCAACGAAACTGTTACCTTCCCAGCCAATTTCCTGGTCAATGGCAGCACCGGCTGGACGGCGCAGATTGTGGTCGACAATCCGGTTGCGGGCGGGCAATCGATTGTGGGTGTGTTCGACCCAGCTGACACCGCGATAACCGCGAGCAGCACATTTACATTGCCGCCGGGCGCGCGCATTGTGTTTTTAAACCGCGTCGCAGCGCCGCAAGCGGCAACAGGCGGTGCAAACAACACCACCGATTTCCGCGTGAACACCACGTCCAGCGGTGTGCTCACTAATCGCGATACGACGACGATTGGAACCACCGCTACAGTTGAAAATAGTATTCAGGGCTTTATCGATGGCGGCTTCCAACGCGCATCGTCGTGGGCATTCATTGGACGTGATTTATTCATACGCGCAACAGCGCCGTCGTGCAATTTGTTGCCGGATGTCATTGAACGTCGCACCATCATCATTACCGGCCCTAATGGTGAGCGCGAAGAAATTGTATCTATCGAAACAGGGCCCAATACCGGTATTTTTGAAGCGACCGGCTTACCGGTTCGCAGGCCACCCGTGGTTCCAGGTGATCGGATCCTGGAAGGTAACCCATACGACACTTACAGCGTGGAGATCATTGGTTGCGGGCGCCGAATCTCTACCAGCGTCACGGTGATTGATCCAAACGGTGTCGTGTTCGACAGTCGCACAAATGAGCCTGTTGCCGGGGCCACGGTGCGGCTGGTGACGGCTCAGGGAGGCGTTTGTACGAGCACGCCAGCTGCGGTCAGTCAGTTGATGAACGGCTCGATTGTGTCGGCACCCGCGAACGTGGTCACGCTGGCAGACGGTCGTTTCAACTTCCCGCTCGTGTCCAGTGGTGACTATTGCGTGCTGGTAACGCCACCCAACGGTTATACGTTTGTTTCGGCTGTGCCGTTTACTCAGCTGCCCTCTGGACGTAACGTATTGGCAACCGGCCCCACCACCGGCGGATCGTATGGTGGTGTGTTCCGCGTCGGCCCCGATACTGGCCCCGTGATTGTCGATATTCCGGTGGATGCCGGGCGCATTGGCGGACTATTTGTGCAGAAAACGGTATCACGCACGACCGTCGAAATCGGGGACTTGACCGATTATGCGGTGACGGTAAATAACAACACTGGCTATGCACTCAACGTGAGTCCGGTGTTGCTGACAGACTCGCTTCCAGCTGGATTCTCGTTTGTGCCTGGTACGGCCCGCCTTGAAGGCAAGCCACTGGCGGATCCGCAATTTGTCGCGGGCTCGCGACTGGTTTTCAACATTGGCAACATGGCGCTTGGTCAACAGCTTCATTTGACCTACCGCGTGCGCGTGGGCCCCGGCGCGATGCAGGGTGATGGCACCAACCGCGTGATCGCCACCTACCGCGTCGGCGTTGGCGGCACAGGCGGAAATACCCGCTTTAGTGAATCGAATATTGCTGCGGCTCAGGTCACAATTGTCGGCGGTGTGTTCAGCGATAAAGGCTATGTCGTCGGCAAGGTGTTTGTCGATTGCGACAAGAACGGCATTCAGAATCTGCCGCAAACCAATTCGGAAGCAGACAAAAAAATATCGTTGCGTGAAGTGGGCGTGCCGGGCGTTCGTCTGTATTTGGAAGACGGCACCAACGTGACCACAGATAGTGAAGGCAAATATAGTTTCTACGGGCTTTCAACCCGCACCCATGTATTGAAGGTTGATCGCACAACCCTGCCAGCAGGCATTGAGGTTAAAGATTTTGCAAATGATTCCAGCCGCACGGGAGGCAAGGGCGACAGCCGTTTCATCGATCTTAAGTATGGTGAGTTGCACAAGGCTAATTTCGCTATCGAATCATGCAGTGCGTCGGTGATGAATCAAATTTCAGTACGCCGCGTTAACGCAAATAAATTACAAACCGAAATTGACGGACGCTTGCAACAACAGCTAACCACCGACCCGGCCAACCGGTTTGTCACCGACGTAAAGGCGTTGCCTGCGAGCGGTGTTGTGGGTTCAGTCGCGCCGGTGGTGGCAGCGCTTAAGCCAAGTGCCGCGTCGATCCTGCCGTCCACCGTTAATGAGACTTTGCCGAGCAACAATACGCTGGGCACCATCGGCTTTGCCACCATTACCCCGGCACCACCAACATCGCTTTCAAATCCAAGCCGACCGATTGTTGAGCGGGCACCGGATGCCCCGGTAATTGTTCTCGAAAATATTCTGCCGCAAGAAAATAACACGCTCGGATTTATCGGCTTGAAAGACGGCGATACGCTCGCCTATGCGCAGACGACAATTCGTGTCAAAGGCATGCAGGGCACCATCTTTAAGCTATCCGTTAATGGTAAGGAGCTTGCCGATGACCGTGTGGGTAAAAAAGCCACTATGGAAGATAAAAAACTACAGGCTTGGGAATATATTGGCGCGGATCTCGTACCCGGTGTAAACACGCTGACCCTGAAACAGATAGACGCGTTTGGTAACGCCCGCGGTGAGACCACCATTAAAGTGACGGCACCTGGTGTTGTATCGAAGCTATTGATTGAATTCCCCACGGCGTCGAATTCAGGCGCACGCGCTGACGGCAAAACACCGGTAAACGTTATCGTTCGTGTAGTGGACAGCAAGGGCGTTGCTGTCACCTCACGCACCGCGGTGACGCTATTTACAAATCTGGGCCGCTGGGATGTTGAAGACTTGAACGCAGCCGAGCCTGGTGTACAGAACTTCGTGCAGGGCGGCGTGGCCGAATTCACACTGTTGCCGCCAGCTGATCCTGGTCAGGCCGTGATTCTAGCGCGCAGCGGAGCGCTGAGCGCGGAGGCACGCCTCGATTTCTTGCCGGATGTGCGCGAACTGCTGGCTGTTGGTGTCATTGAGGGCGTCCTGAACTTGCGCAAACTGGATTCTCGTGCGCTGACGCCCACCCGCGCGCAGGATGGCTTTGAACAAGAAATCACGCATATTTCCCGCAACTGGAATGATGGCAAGTACGACGCGGCGGCGCGCGCAGCAATGTTTATCAAAGGCAAGATCAAAGGCGAATATTTGCTGACGCTGGCTTATGATTCCGATAAAAATACGCGTGACCGCTTGTTCCGCGATATTCAGCCTGATGAGTTTTATCCGGTGTATGGCGACTCCAGTGTGCGCGGTTTTGATGCGCAATCCACGGGTCGTTTCTATGTTCGAGTGGACAACAAAAAATCGTATTTGCTCTATGGCGACTACAACACAACTACCGCGTCTGAAGCGCGCAAGCTCGCTAACTACAATCGCTCGCTGACCGGCCTCAAGCAGCATTTTGAGAACGACAGGGTTTCGGCAAACATATTCGCCAGTCGCGATACGACTCGCCAATTGCTGCAAGAATTTAAGGCCAATGGCACCTCAGGTCCATTTACGCTGACCAACGCGAAAGGACTCATCAATAGTGAAAAAGTTGAGATCATTACTCGCGACCGTAATCAGAGCGGCGTCATTATTCGCACTGTCCCATATTCGCGGTTTGCGGACTATGAGCTAGAGCCACTGACCGGGCGCATTATCTTGAAAGCACCTGTCCCGACTCTCGACGAGCTGTTCAACCCGAACTTTATTCGCGTCACGTTTGAAGTTGATCAGGGCGGCGAAGAGTTCTGGGTTGCTGGCGCGGACGCACAGATCAAGGTTGGCAGCAATTTTGAAATCGGTGCAATGGTGGTGGATGATCGTAACCCCGTCGATAAATTCCGCATGATTGGCATCAACGCGATTGCCAAGCTGGCCGACAAAACATTCTTGATCGCCGAAATTGCGCAGACTAGTCGCGACAGTATCGGCAGCAGCTTGTCAGGCAATGGCCTTGATTCAAGCGGCGGCAATGTGGCGGGCTTAGGGTCAGGGGCTGCGACCGGCACCGCAACCAATGGTGAGAAGCGCGGTATTGCGTCGCGCATAGAATTCCGCCATAAAGGTGATGACATTGATGCCTTGTTCTACGCGGGTCGCGCGGATGCAAAGTTTGACAATATCAGCTCCAGTCTGAGCAGCGGTAGAACTGAAATCGGCGGCAATATTGCTTACCGCATCGATGAAAAAACCCGCCTCAAAGCGGAGCTGTTGCGAAGCGAAGATTTACTCAGCAATGGTAAACGCGATGGTTTGCTGGCTGCCGTCGAGCGCACGCTGGACAATGGCATGCGAGTTGAGCTTGGTGTGCGTCACGCTCGCGAAACCCTGGCCCCTGCAACCACTGCATCAGGCCCATTGCCGTCTGAAGTAACCAGTATCCGCGCTCGTTTAACGGGTGACGTTCCTGGTGTTAAAGATGCTGCGGCTTATGTTGAGGCGGAAGTCGATCCAAAAGATACTGATCGCAAAATCGCGGCGGTGGGCGGTGAATATAAATTGCCCAATAACGGACGTTTGTATGGCCGCCACGAATTCATTTCTTCGCTGACCGGGCCATACGGCCTGAATACCGTGCAACGCCAGAACAGCAGTGTGATTGGGATCAGTACCGATTACATGAAAGACGGCAATGTTTTCAGTGAATATCGTATTCGCGACGCAATTTCGGGGGGCGATGCGGAAGCGGCGGTTGGCCTGCGGAATCTTTGGACGTTAAGTGACGGCTTGAAATTACAAACTGGTTTTGAACGCGTTCACTCGTTTTCGGGCTCCGGAACAGGCGAGTCGGCGGCACTCACGTTCGGTCTGGAATACACCGCAAATCCGTTATGGCGTGGTTCTAGCCGCCTTGAGCTGCGCGATGGCACGACGAGCAATTCATTACTCTCGACCGTTGCTATCGCGTCCAAAATCAATCGCGAATGGACTTTTCTGGGCCGCAACACATACTCTCTAATCAAGAACCAAGGCACGCAGCCTGGCGAAAACGAGCAAGAGCGCTTTCAAGTTGGTGTTGCATACCGAGATACCGATACTGACGTCTGGAACGGCTTGGCGCGCGTCGAGCATCGCACCGAAAAAGACACGACACAACCTGAAATACAGCTTAAGCGTTCGGTCGAACTATTTTCTTTGCACGCTAACTGGCAGCCACGTCGACCATTCACATTTTCTGGACGCTACGCCGCTAAGTGGGTGAATGAAAATTCGAATGGAATCAAAGCTAAAAACAACGCGCAACTCCTGTCAGCTCGCGCTATCTGGCAGCTGGCACCGCGTTGGGATGTGTCGGTTACCGGATCGACGATGTTCGGCCACGGTGTTCAGTCCAAAACTTATGCGGTCGGCATAGAGCTTGGTTTCTTGGTGATGGAAAATCTATGGCTATCGGGCGGCTACAATTTCTTTGGCTATCGCGATGACGATTTTGCAAATGGGGAATACACAAACAAAGGCACTTATTTGCGTCTGCGTTATAAGTTTGATGAGGACTTGTTCCAGTCAAAAAACAAGGCCGTTGAGGCAAGTAAAAATACGAGCGATGACGTCGCTAAAGTAGCCGTGAAGGATGGGCCGCTACCAAAGTAAGCGGCTGTCGAGGCGGTTTGCACAGTCGTGTTTTTCCAGCGGCTGTGTCGTGTAGTTGCAGAGCGTTTTAAGGCAAACGCGAGGCATGCAATTGCGTCCTAAGTTTATGTTGATGTTTGGTACTAACGCTAACTGAGTCTGACCTAAAAAATGTTAACTGCGCTAAGAAAAATCGTATCGTTGCCCATGCTAGGCCTAGTCAATAGCCGGGCGCGGGTCGCATCCCGGATGGTGCAGCACGCAGCATTTATCGTGTTGGTCATCGTTTGCCTCGCAGTCAGCAAAAATTCAGACGCCGCCGTCACCGTTTATCAAGTGCGCGGAAACGCCGTTGCCAATTCAAACAACATCAGCGCCATTGGTGCCACCGAGACCACGGTTTATACCAATTACCCCGGCGGAAACGCGGCGACCATCGCGCAATGCCCAGACGGTTTTTTGTATTACGTCATAAATGCAGGTGGCACCGATCCCATTTACAAATTCAACCCGCAAACACCCGAGGTAGCGCCTGTTCAACTTAGCGCAGGTTGGGGCAATCCTCCAGGCGACTCGTTTCGCCTAGCCTGTAATAACACAGGCACGTTATATAGCATCCCAGATAGTGGCATCGTTTACACGGTGAGCACGACAACTGGGAATGCAACCAGCACGGGCAACACTATTACCGGTCTCGGTAGTGGTGGCGATATGGCCTTCAATGCAGCGGGTACGCTTTATGTGATTAATAGTAGTCGCGCGTTGACCACGGCAGCCATCGGTGGCGGTGCGGCGACTAATGTGGGTACAGTCACCTTTCCGGGTGGCAACACGCCGGCCACTCTAGGTTTAGCCTTCGATAATGCGGGCACGTTGCTAACAGTCGCGCAGCAGGGCGGTGGATTGGCAAATAGTGGCGTATTCAGTATCAATTTAGGCTCCTTGGCAGCGACCTTGGTGACTAACGTTGCTGGTTCCACCACGACGGGCGACTTGTCGGGGACCGACGTTCCTCCGCCAAATGTGACCGTTACGAAAACGGATGGCGCGGGACAAGACACTTATGCTCCTGGCGGTACCACGACTTACACCGTAACCATCACCAACAACAGCGCTTATCCGGTGACCTACACCGTCACAGATAATCAGCCTGCCAACACCACATTCGGAAACTGGACGTGCACGCCTGCGGCCGCACCGGCTGGATCGACATGTCTTACCGCTAACGGTACTGGAAACACTATCACCGGCACACGTGTCCGTCTAGCGGCTGGCGGCGCGGCGACTTACTCAATTCCTGTGACTTATGCAGCAGGCGCTACGGGAGCAATTACCAATACCGCAAGTGTTGCCGCGCCCGCATTCGTTCCCGCAGTCACGGGTACCACCACGGCTAGCGACACCAATCAGCCGCGTCCAACGCTTAATAAATCCTTCAGCGGTGCTTTAGTTGAAGGCCAAACCACGACGCTTACCTTTACGATCACCGGAACAGTTGTGGTTGCTACCAGCTTCACGGATACGCTGCCCGCAGGGTTACGCATTGCTCCCACGCCAGCGGTTGGCGGCACTTGTACGGGCGGCACTGTCACCGCGAATGCGGGCGCGAATAACATTACGGTGGCTGGTCGTAATAGCATCAATGGCTCCTGCACCATCACGGTGGCGATCACCACGGCTGCGGCACCCACAACGGGCACTTGTCCGCAAGCTAATAATACGAACGCTAACGCCAATATTTCCGCCACACAAAACATTACGCCAGCTATCGCGGACTCCGCAGCGGGCGGTGGCACTGCCGCTGCAGGTAGTGGCGCTTGTGTATCCGTTGCCCCAAGCGTTAACGTCAACATTACCAAGTCCGATGCCAAAACCGCTGCAACTTCCGGCAGTAGCAATGCGTACAGCATTGTGGTTGCAAATGGCGGTCCGTCGCCGGCGAATAACGCGGTGTTGAAAGACCCTGCTGTAGCTGGCTTGAATTGCACTGCGATCACTTGCGCCGTGACCACGGGTACCGCCACTTGTCCCGCCGCCGCTCAACTCACCATCGCCAATTTGCAGGGCGCTGGTGGCATCACCATCCCAACCTTACCTGCTAATTCTAGTCTGACCTTCACGTTGACCTGCACGGTCACCGCCAATGGAACTTGATGTCGTGCATTCTACTAAAACTGAAAAATTGTCCCCCACCATCAATAACGCGCGGCACCGTTCGTTAGGGGTAAAAAAATATGAAAACATCCAAGCCCATGTCCTCGATGAATAACCTTGCCTACAATTTTTTCTCGCGCGTTTCGAGTCTCACACGCGCGGCACTAGCCACGGTTACTTTTTTGGTTATGACGGCGGCACAGACGGGATTTGCACAAAACAGCGTCACCAACACCGCCACAGCCACCCCACCTGCAGGTGTTGTGAATTCGGGTGCAGCGTGTACGGGTGCAGGCGTGACTTTCACAAACGCTACAGGCGTGTGTTCCGCTGCGGATACTGATCAGGTTTTTGTTACGCCGACAGTTGCAAAGGCGTTTAATGCCGCCACCATCAGCGCCGGTGGCATTAGCCAGCTCACCATTACCCTAGGCAACACGGGTTCACTCGCGCAGACCCTATCGGCTGCATTTACTGATGTGATGCCCGGCGACGTTACCATCACTGCTGCCAATTCAAATACCGGCACTTGTACTGGCGTCACCAACACCACGACAACGATTACAATGGCCAACGGCAGTAATGTGCCTGCTGGCGGGTGTACCATCATTGTAAATGTAACTAAGCCTACCGCGGGCACGGTGACGAATACCACCAGCGCATTGCAAACCAATGGTGGCACCGGCACGGCAGCATCGGCTAATTTGACGGTTAGCGCCGTTGCGGCACCGGTAATCACGAAAGCCTTCGCGGTCGCCAACGTCGCCCAAGGCGGCACCACCACGATGACCATCACGGTGCAGAACCCCGCTGCCAACACGCTCGCGCTTACTGGTGTTGCCTTTACAGACACCTATCCCGCCGGCTTAACCGGCGCCAATACGGCCAGCACCACGGGAGCAGGTTGTACCGGCACCCTAACCGCCGCCGCAGGCAGCCTAGCTTTAACTGGCGGCACCGTACCTGTAAACACCACCTGTAGCTACACCGTCACCGTCACCGGTGCCACCGCAGGTGCCAAGAACAACAGCACCGGCAACGTCACCAGCACCAACGCACCTACCGCGACACCAGCCACCGCCACGTTGAATGTCTACGCACCGCCGACAGTGACTAAAACCTTCGGAGCCGCCAGCATTACCGCCGGTGGTAGCACCACGCTCACCTTATCGTTGGGTAACCCTGCCGCCAACCCCGGAGCCATCACCGGCGTGCAAGTAGACGACACCTTCCCCGCAGGCTTAACCTTAGCCAACACCATCTTCACCTTCACCCCTGCTGCTTGCGGCACGGTGACCAAGACCAGTGGTGCCGCCAGTGCGGCAGGCGACAACAACATCCGCTTCCAATCCGCATCGATAGCAGCGAACGCCACCTGTCAGGTTGTTGCCACGGTTACCTCAAGCACTGTCGGTACCATCACCAACACCACGGCAGCGCCGACCGCCACGGGCCCGGTAGCCACCACCGGCACGGCAGCATCGGCGAATTTAACGGTTACCTCGGCAGATATGAGCCCAGCGCTAACGATTCCAACCGTTGGCGCCCCGGGGGCGACCATCACCGGCCAGATCATCTGTAGCAACGCCGGACCGAGCACCGCCACCAACGCCACCTGTACCGCCAGCGCCCAAGACAGCACCGGCAACCCGGTCACCGTCACCGTCGGCGCCTGCACCCC
>JANYGV010000253.1 GCA_025359285.1 Burkholderiales bacterium | reverse complement strand
CGCACAACATGGCGTCACACAGAAGGCGCGCTTGGCGGCGATTCCTTGATAATGCGCGAACTCGTGCGCTACGCCACGCTGGCATCATCAAGCCACAACACGCAATGCTGGAAATTTCGCATCGATAAGCGTTCAGTTTCAATCTTGCCCGATCTCGCGCGGCGTTGCCCAGCGGTGGATCCGGATGATCATCATCTTTATGTTTCGCTCGGCTGTGCGGCGGAAAATTTATTGCAGGCAGCGTTGGCAAATGGTTTGATGGGCAGTGCTGTTTTTGACTCTTCGGAAAGCAGCGCTTCACAGGTTGCGCTGGAACCGACCAAAGCGATTGCCTCACCGCTGTTTGATGCGATTCCCAAACGCCAATGCACGCGCGCCGAATTCGGCGGCAAACCGTTGTCGAATAAGGAGCTAACGTTGCTCGAACAAGCAGGCACGGGCAACGGTGTGCGCATGATATTACTCACCGAAAAAAGTGCGATGGAGAAAGTACTGGAGTATGTGGTGGCAGGCAACACTGCGCAGATGAATGAACCGGCATTTGTTGCCGAGCTAAAGGCGTGGATTCGTTTTGGCGATGACGAAGCGCTGAGTCATGGCGACGGCTTGTTCGCGAAAGCATCCGGTAACCCGGTACTGCCGCGATGGTTGGGAGGTTCACTTTTCAATTTATTTTTTACAATAAAAAACGAAAATGAGAAATATGCGAAGCACGTCCGCAGCTCTGCAGGTATTGCCATATTCGTTTCAGCGAAAAGCGACAAGCAACATTGGCTCGAAGCAGGGCGTTGCTATGAACGCTTTGCATTGCAAGCTGCCGCGTTAGACATTCGCAATGCGTTTCTCAATCAGCCAGTGGAAGTGTCAACACTGCGACCGCAGTTTGCAAACTATCTAGGCATCGGCGGTCAACGTCCTGATCTCGTGGTGCGCTTTGGTCGTGGCGCGGAAATGCCGCGCTCACTGCGGCGGCCTGTAGAGGCAGTGATGATATGAATTGGTGGCGCGTAATTGCAATTTGGCTGCTGATTCTTGCGGCTGAATCGATCAACGGAACGATTCGCCGCCTGTGGCTTGTGCCTGTACTGGGTGCTCATACGTCGCATCAAATTGGCGTACTGATTGCGTCAACTTTAATTCTATTCATCGCGTGGTTGACTGCGCGCTGGCTTGATGCGCGGACGTTTAAAGCGCAACTCCAAGTCGGCGTACTGTGGGTGGTGCTCATGTTGGCTTTCGAGTTCGGTGTGGGTTTAGCGATGGGCAATTCGATACAGCGAATGCTTGCCGAGTATGATCTATCGCAGGGAGGGCTGATGGGATTGGGCTTTCTGGTTTTGTTGTTTGCACCAGCATTTGGGGCAAGAATTACAAACACGCACAGACCGCGACGAGGAAAGTAATCGTGCGAATCAGGCGCAGTGGATTATTATTGAGCGTATCGCTCGTTGTGGCGATTGTCGTTGCTGCGATCTGGTGACGCTTCGATAGCGACATCACAGCAGCGCGCACACGCGCTGCAAAAGCCAGCGTGATGGTGGCGACTCGCTGCGGTCCGATTGAATATCAGGAAGCGGGTCTTGGTGTGCCGCTATTGATCGTTCACGGCTCCGGTGGTGGCCACGATCAGGGCATGTTATTCGCCGCGCCGCTCGCACGCGACGTGGATGAAGCCAAGACCGCAGCCAGATATGAAAACGGCGCGTTGTTTCTCGACCTGCCGAAAAAAGCAAACGGCAGTGGCAAGCGCGTCGCGATTGGCTGATCTTGTTTGGATAAAAATAGTTAAGGCACATGCGAGAGGCGGTGCTTCGCCTTAGCCTCGCATGTGAGAAGCGTCACGGCAAGCGTTTGAAGGCGAGCTTGATCGTGCAGAAGCTAAATGGAATTTACGAACTCACTCAGCTTTGTTTGATAGGTGCCAGCCGCCAAATCAATATGTTAAATCGCCATCGTGCTGACGGGTGTTTTGCCACTCGCGTCACTTAATTGATCAAAAACGGTGCCGGCTTTTTTGCTGCCGCGCGTACAGAAAAATGCAACACGTTGAAGGCTGTGGACGTGCCGTGAGAGAAAGCTGCGCACCGGAGAAGCGATACGCCCAACCCCGGCGGGCGTGCCAATTATGATGAGATCAAAACTCGACAGCACCGTAGCGTCAAATTCGATGCGAGGCCTAACTTTTAAACTTGATTCAATCACACATCGCAAATTTTCCCATGCGCCACGACGCGAAGTCAACTCGCGAATCTCAGCGGTCGGCCAGTTGCCCAGCGCCGCAATGGCTTCGGCAATGCGACCGGTGTGACCGGTGTTTGAATAGAAAACAATCAGTGTTTTTGACATATTTTTATCCAGACAAAAAAGTAATTAAATTGCATTGTTTTCTGCCGGCAGAATGTTTGTGATTGCGTCTTTAGAAATCAGAGACTGGCATGCGCGGTATATTTCTCACGTTTGATCTGACAGGTCATACAAAGCGTCGCAGTCGGATTCGCGTTCAGCCGCTTGAAACCAATGTGCCTGGCACACTCTTCGCACTGGCCATAAGTCTCATTCGCAATCGCCTTGAGGCTGTGCTCGATGGCCTCCAGTGATCTTGTCGCTCGGCTGATAGTGGAAATTGCTGCATCATTTAAAACATCCACCACCGCGTCGTCATCCGTCGTTTCACGATACTGCAACACAGCGCTTCCATTGCTGTTTCCTCTGGCTACAAAGTCCTGATGGATGATTTCTCTGATGCGCGCATCCTCCTTCTCCAGTTGTCGCTTGAGTTCAACAATTTGCGTATGGGTGAGGCCGTTCATTGCTTTCATGGTTTGATCCGGATGTGGGTGGATGAGTGAACTTTTTCCCAGCATAAATACGGGAGT
>JANYGV010000241.1 GCA_025359285.1 Burkholderiales bacterium | reverse complement strand
ACGCATCCAGCAGATCGCGATGTCCTTTCCAGTCGCGCAATGTCGCCAGCATGCCCAAAGTAGGGCGGTCTTCAATGCCGAGTTTCAAGCGCATTTCGGCGCGATCACGCGGCGCGTAATAGGTCAAGTCAATGCCGGTTCGCACCGAGGTCATGCTCTTGAGCGGATATCCGTTGTCGCGGTGCAATTGCTGGCGCAGCGCTTCACCCGTGGTCGCGATATGCGCGGTGGTTTTGGTGTAGAGCCAACGTGTAAAAAAATGATTGTTGATCGGGGTCGAGACATGGCGCGTGCGCACGATGGGCGGCATGCCGCTTAGCGTCGCGCAAGCGACCGCAGACAGCCAGCTATCAGTTGAGCTGTGGGTATTTATTACGTCGTATTCGCGGCCATGTGCCGACAGCCACGTGCGTAAATTTAACAATGGGCCGATACGTTTTTTTTTAATATCAATTGCGGTCACTGGCACGCCCATTTTTTTTGCAGCAGGCAAAATTTCCGCATTTTCTGGAGTGAGCAACATCACACGATGGCCGCGATTCAGCATGCCGCGCGCCTCGGTCAGGATGCGGATTTCCTGCCCACCCCAGCCGGTGGAATTTTCAGTGTGCAGTATTGAAAGCCGTTTTTTCATAATGAAAAATTCGGTTCGTGGCGTTGAAACCACAATTCCAATACCGTTAACGCCCACAATCGGCCCGCATGATTGCTGCGCCCTGCATGATGATCCGCCAGTAATTTTTCCAGTGCGCCAGCGCGAAATAATCCACGCTTGCCGAGCCCGTTGGGGCCAAGGGAGTTCTCCACATGTTTCTTTAATCCGCCTTCCAGCCAAGGCGACAGCGGCATCACAAAACCCTGCTTGCCGCGATGAACAATCTCATGCGGTAAATATTTTTCCGCCAATTTTTTTAATAGATATTTTGTGGTTTTGCCATTTTGTTTCAGCGTGGGCGAAAGTTGCGCCACAAACTCAACAAACTTGTGATCCAGATACGGCACTCGCGCCTCAAGTGAGTACGCCATCGTGGCACGATCTACCTTGGTCAGCAGATCATCGGGCAACCACAAACGCAGATCGACATACATTATTTTTTCAAGATAGTCTTTGGCATCGCATTGTCGGAATTGTGCTGCGGCATAGTCGGCGATATGGGTTTGATGGGTGGCCAGTAATGCCGCCACCATTGCGTCTGAAAACAATGCGCGATGGGTGGATTGGTCGAATACATTCGGGATAGTGGCGTAACGCTTTTCGAGCGGCTGCCCAATCGCTTTTATCACCCGATCCTTAGCGATTGCCGGGGGTAAATGCGCCACCAGTCCGGCCAGCGGCGTCGCGCCCAGCACACTTGTGAATCGCTCCTCGCTGACGCGCTTTCGGTAGTTGCTATAGCCTGAGAAAAGTTCATCCGCGCCTTCGCCGGTCAGCGCAACCGTGACGTGCTGACGAGTAAGCTTGGCGAGCAACATTGTTGGTAACGCGGCCTGATCGCCGAACGGCTCGTCGAATACATCCACCCAGCTGTCAAATGCCGCCAGCACATCGTCTGGCGACACCATGAGCGCATGATGGTTGGCGCCAATGTGCGCCGCCACGCGCGCCGCTTGGGCATGCTCGCTTTGTGTGGCGTCATTAACTTTGTCGTTACTTTGAAAGCCTAAATTGAATGTTTCGATTGACTTGCCGGTAATGTCGGTCATCAATGCCGCAATCAAGCTGGAATCAATGCCGCCGCTTAAAAATGCACCCAGCGGCACATCCGCGACCAGCATGGATTCGACTGAGCGGCGCAGCTCGGTATCGAGCTTAGTTAGGGATTCTTGTTCCGTCCAAGCCGGTTTTTCGAGGTAGCTCGGAGTCCAGTATTGCCATTCGCGCAGCTCGCCATTTTTGAGCTCAAGCGCATGACCCGCAGCGAGTTTGCGAATGCCTTTGTAAATGGTCAGCGGTGTCGGAATATATTGGCATTCCAAAAATAAACCCAGTGCATCCAGATCAATTTCCCGCTTCACGAGCGGGTGTTCCAGTAGCGCTTTTAATTCAGAGGCGAACGCAAATATTTTGCCATCCCAAAAATAGTAGAACGGCTTTACGCCGAGATGATCGCGCGCGCAGAACAGCGTCTGCGTTACGGTATCCCATGCGGCAAATGCAAACATGCCATCAAATTTTTGAAGTGATGCTTCACCCCAGTGTGCGATGGCTTGCAACAACACTTCGGTGTCGCCGGCGGTGCAAAATATCCGTCCCGCTGCTACCAATTCAGAGCGAAGTTTTTTGAAGTTGTAGAGCTCGCCGTTAAACACCAATGCGTGACGTTGATCCGAGGTCAGCATCGGCTGAATGCTGGCAGCAATATCGATCACCGACAAACGGCGATGGCCTAAATGCGCTGGCCCTGATTCGAAGTAGCCCTCTGCATCCGGCCCGCGATGGGCAAGGCGACGATTCATTCGCCGCAGCACATCGGCGTGGTTGTAGGCATGGTCGCGAGTTTGGGTGGAACCGGCGACGACGTAACCGCTCAGGCCGCACATAATTGTTTTTGTTTGCGCTGGAAGATGGAAAACATAAGCAATTTATTCGAAAATCTGATTTTACTTGATTCAACACACTTGCCAAAAAACGCTAGCGCCAGCCCCAGCATCCGCGCGGCTTTCCAGAGGGTGGTGGCTATGCGCCCAAGTTCAATTCACCGCCACGTTCGTTTGCCCGATGAAAGGCCGGGCGGGATTGGAGTGTCGCGAGATATTTCATCAAATGGGGACGCGATTGATCCAGGCCGCCGCGCGCGGTAGCCGCAATAATCGGAAAACTCATTTGAATATCAGCGGCAGAAAATTTCTCACCGGCAAAGTACGGTTGTGTTGCCAACACACGTTCCATGTAATCAAGCTGCGCGCCAATTTGGCCATTCACGCGGTCCATCAGCGGTGGAGGGCAGTTCGGCACGCGCG